>JAGQTR010000290.1 GCA_020438915.1 Mycobacterium sp. | reverse complement strand
ATCACCCGCCAGCGCCTGCAGGACGAACTGTTGCGCCTGCAGGACGAGCTCCGCAAAACCATCGTCTTCGTCACCCACGACTTCGACGAGGCTGTCAAGCTCGGCGACCGGATCGCGATCCTGCAGGCCGGATCCAAAATCGTCCAATACGACACCCCTGAAGCGATCCTGACCAATCCGGCCAATGACTTCGTCCGAGACTTCGTAGGGGCGGGGGCAGCGCTGAAGCAGCTCACCCTCAGCCGGGTACGCGATGTGGCGCTGCACGAGGCCGCTGTGGTTCACATCGGTGACGATCCGGGCGACGCGCTGCGTGCCGCCCGGGCGATTGACCGCCGGCATGTCATCGTGCTCGATGACCAGGATCGTCCGCAACGTTGGATGTCGTTGCAGGAGTTGGCCAATACCCGATCGCTGGCCGAGATCCCGCGCGACGAGGATCTCGAGTGTGTCAATCTCGCTTCCACGCTCAACGATGCCCTCGACCAGATGCTGACGTCGTCGCACGGCGTTGTGGTGGTCACTGGTCGGCGAAACGCCTATCAGGGCGTGATCCGGGTGGAGACCATCATGGATGCGATCTCCGGTCCGCGGGGTTCGTCGCCCACCGGAAATCCGGCTCCATGACCGCAGCGGTGATCGACGTCGAACCCGGCCGCACCGCCGCCGGTAGCGGAAACCGGCGGATCGGCCTCGGCCGTTGGATTCTGCAGCCACTGGTGTGTGTCGCCGCCGTCGCCGGGTGTCTGATCTACGTTCAGATCGCCGATGTGTCCCCCTCCGAGCAACGCTCGCTCGGAGTGCCGAGCCTCATCACCTTGCTGCGCCAGCACATGACCGTAAGCCTGGCGGCCACCCTGCTGACATGCGCGGTCGGGATACCGTTGGGGATCGCGCTGACCCGAGGTGTGATGCGGCGCTACTCCAAGCCGATCATCACCGTCGCCGGCTTCGGGCAGGCTGCCCCGGCCATCGGCCTGATCGCGCTCGGTGCCGTGCTCTTCGGGATCGGCCCCCTGGGCGCGGTCGTCGCGCTCACCGTCTATGGAGCCCTTCCCATCGTGGCCAACACCGTCACCGGGCTCGACGGCGTCGACCCGCGGTTGGTGGAAGCCGGGCGTGGCATGGGCATGTCGGCCACCGCGACGCTGCTACGGGTGGAACTACCGCTGGCGCTGCCGGTGATCGTCGCAGGCGTACGCACCGCTCTGGTGCTCATCGTCGGGACCGCAGCCCTGGCGTCATTCACCGGCGCCGGCGGTCTCGGTCAGCTCATCACCACCGGTATCAAGCTCCAACAGCCGGTGACGCTGATCGTCGGCGCCATTCTGGTTGCAGCACTTGCCCTTTTCATCGACTGGTTGGCGCGCGTCGTCGAGATGCTCGCTGCGCCGAAGGGACTGTGATCACCATGCGCGCGGCGTCGTCACCCCGATCCTGCCGCCAGCGACGACCCGGCGTGCGGATGGCCATCGGTGCGATGATCATGGCCACGACGCTGGCCGCCTGCGGGCTGGAATCGGCGAGCGGGACGGTGCTGGAGGCCGAGCCCGGGTCGATCCAGCACTATGACTCGCTCGACGGGGTGAAGATCACGGTAGCGGCAAAGGATTTCACCGAACAGCTCATCCTGGGCAACATGCTTTCCATCATCCTGGCCACCGCGGGCGCAGACGTCACCAACATGACCAACACCCCGGGAAGCTTCGGAGTGCGCCAGGCCCTGATCAGTGGCGATGCCAACGTGGCGCCGGAGTACACCGGCACCGGATGGATCAATTATTTGGGCCACGAAGATCCGATCAAGGGTGCAGAAGCGCAGTGGCGTGCGGTCAACGAGGAAGACCAAGCCAATGGGCTCACCTGGCTGCCACCCGCACCGATGAACAACACTTACGCGTTTGCAATTCGGGAGTCGGCCGCCGAGCGGCTCGGGGTCACGAAGCTGTCCGATCTCGCGACGTTGCCCCGGTCGGAGCTGACCTTTTGCGTGGAAAGCGAGTTCGCGAGCCGCAACGATGGTTTCGAGCCGATGTTGCAGACCTACGGCCTGTCGAGAGGCGACTTGGGTGATGTCACCACACTCGACACTGGTGTCATTTACACGGCAACTGCCAACGGTGACTGCAACTTTGGTGAGGTCTTCACGACTGACGGCCGGATCCCCGCCCTGGATCTCCGAGTTCTGGAAGACGATAAACAGTTCTTCCCGCTGTACAACCTCACCGAGGTGGTCAACTCCGAGCTACTTGCCGAGCACCCGGAATTGGCGGAGATCTTCGGGCAACTAAACCCGAAACTCACCAACGACGTGATGCTGGCGCTCAACGCCCGGGTCGACAACAACGGCGAGGATCCCGCTCTGGTGGCGCGGTCTTGGCTGGTCAAAGAGGGTCTGCTCAGCTAGGTCGCGGCGTTCGAGAAGCGGTGGCGGTGCTCATTGAGGAGTCGGTACAGCGTCTGCCGCGTGGTTGCGCGCGTGTAACCGGCGAACTCATATACGGCCGAGGGAACGTCGGCGGCGCTGCCTCCGAGATTGGACGTTGATATCGCCACGTGATCACTTCCTCCCTGTGGATGTCGGTATCGGGTAGCACTGACCACCGTGGCCGCCGAACCTGAGTAGGGCGATAGGTGTCGGCAACGAATTGGCTGTGAAAGTGGGCGTTCTTTACCGAAACTTCACAGAACGACCAGTCATGCCATATCCACCACACGCATGATCGAGGTGAGGCCGGGGACACGCCGTGCGCCACCGTGGCGCAGCGCAGCGTCGGCCGCAATTCAAGGGACGGACGTATCGTGATGAGAAGGAACACCTGGGCAGTCGGCGCGGCGGCAGCGGCGGTGCTGCTCACCGTCGGTGCGTGTAGCAACGCCACTACGGATTCGGCTCAAACGTCGTCGGTGGCGACCTCATCGTCGGCAGAGACGGCGACACCCGCCGCCGAAACCCACAACCAGGCCGATGCGATGTTCGCCCAGCACATGATTCCCCACCACCAGCAGGCGATCGAGATGAGCGACATGCTGTTGGCCAAAGAGGGGATCGATCCCCGCGTCCTGGACTTGGCCGAGGAGATCAAGGCGGCACAAGCCCCGGAAATCGAGCAGATGCAGACCTGGCTCACGCAATGGGGGATACCGACAATGTCGATGATGCCCGGCATGGAGGACATGCATGGCCACAGTGGGATGCCCGGCATGGAGGGCATGCAGGACATGGAGGGCATGATGTCTGCCGAGGACATGGCCGCGCTGCAAAGTGCCGAGGGTGTCGCGGCCGCCAAGCTGTACCTGACGCAGATGATCGCCCATCACGAGGGCGCGATCAGTATGGCGGAGAAAGAGATTGCTGATGGCCAGTACCCGGCGGCGATAGCGCTGTCGCAGGTGATCGTGACGAGTCAGCAGCAGGAGATCGACACCATGAACGAGATTCTGGCCTCGCTATAGGCATCCGCCCGCGGGACGAGCGGGCAGCGTGACGGTGAAGGCGCTGCCCCGGCCGAGGCCCTCGCTTGCTGCGCTGATGCGGCCGCCGTGGGCCTCGGTCAGGGCCTTGGCGATCGCGAGGCCGATGCCGGCGCCACCGTGGCCGCGGTCGCGGGCAGCGTCGGCACGGTAGAAGCGTTCGAAGACCTGGGTTAAGTGTTCGGTCGAGATGCCGTCTCCGTTGTCAGCGACGGTGATAGTCAGATCACCGTCTTTTGGGGCGGCAATGATTCGGACGCGGCCCCCTGGCGGAGTGTGACGCAGCGCGTTGTCGAGAAGGTTTCCCAACACCTGTGCCAGCCGCAGCGGGTCTGCCCACACCTCGGGCAGTCCGGTACCGATCTCGGTCGTCAGCTCTACGTCCTTGTTTGCGTACCGGTCGGCGGTGGCAGCCATGGCGGCCACGAGCACTGTTTGGGGGTCGAGCCGCTGCGGCGCCACGGCCCCCGGCCCCTCCTCTGCTTGAGCGAGTGCCCCGAAGTCCTGCGAAAAGCGCACCAGTCGGTCAGCCTGATCGCGCAACACTGAAACAGTTTCGTTGTCAAGGCTTTTAACCCCGTCTTCGACGGCCTCGATGTACGCCTCGAGCACCGACACCGGTGTCCGGATCTCGTGGGCGAGGTCACCGAAGAGTTGGCGTCGGGTGGATTCGACGGATTCCAGGCGCGCGGACATCCGATTGAAAGCCCGGGTCAGGTTGGCGAAGTCCTCACCGAGGCGAAGCGGCGACACGCGAATGTCGTACCGGCCGTCGGCCACCGCCGTGGCCGCCGCGGCGACTTCGGCGGCTGATCGCTGAAGGCGGCGGCTGAAGTACCAGGTCACCAGCAACGCGGTCAGAGCGGCGACTCCGACAGCGACTGCAATCGAGATTGCCGTGGCGTAGCGGTACGCCTGCTCTGCGTGGAACTGCTCATTCGATTGATCGGCGACGCCGGCGCGGCGCAGGTGTTCGTGGAACAGGGGCGGGCCGACGATACTCGCGACGATCCACGTCGTCGCACCGCCGGCGACAAGCACCATCGACTGTGCGAGCAGCAGTCGCACCCCGATTCCGCCCCGACTCCAACGCCTTTCGGAGTAGTCACGCGCGCCCGTCACTGACCGGGTCCCATTCGATATCCAACACCACGCACCGTGATCACAAAGCGCGGATCGGCGGGGTCGTCGCCCAGTTTTCGCCGGAGGTGACCGATGTGCACATCGACGAGGTGCACGTTGCCCACCCAAGAGTCGCCCCACACTGACTCGAGGAGTTGGCGACGGGTGAACACCATCGCAGGACGTGACGACAAAGCCGCCAGCACGTCGAACTCGGTGCGGGTCAGCAGTACCGGAGCATCGTCGAGAAACACTTGTCGGCTCGCAACGTCTATCGACAGCGGCCCGAATACGCGTGCGGGTGGCTCGGCTGCGGCCGGGGCGCCCGCTGGCACCGCGGGGATGCGGGGTCGGCGCAGCAGGGCCCGGATGCGGGCCACCAGCTCCCGGGGACTGAACGGCTTGGTGATGTAGTCGTCGGCACCGAGGTTCATGCCGCGGCGGAAGTCGCTTTTTTC
>JAGQTR010000289.1 GCA_020438915.1 Mycobacterium sp. | reverse complement strand
TGTAGATCTTGACCAGCACCTGGTTCTTGAATTCCAGCGCCGCGCCGATCTTGGCCGCCAGCAGGTCGGGGTCACGCACGTCGGCGACCCGGATGCCGATCCGAGCGATCTTGTCCTGGTAGCACGGCCCGATGCCGCGGCCGGTGGTGCCGATCTTCTTGCTGCCCGCGTAGCGCTCGACGACCTTGTCGATCGCTACGTGATACGGCATCAACAGGTGCGCATCAGCCGAGATGAGTAGCCGCTCGGTGTCCACCCCACGCGCTTGTAGGCCCTGGAGTTCGGTGAGCAGCACACCTGGATCGACCACCACCCCGTTGCCGATGACGTTGGTGACGCCGGGGGTCAGGATGCCCGAGGGAATCAGGTGCAGGGCGAAGTTCTCCCCGGTCGGTAACACCACGGTGTGGCCCGCGTTGTTCCCGCCCTGGTAACGGACGACCCACTGAACGCGGCCGCCGAGAAGATCGGTGGCTTTACCCTTGCCCTCGTCACCCCATTGGGCGCCGATGAGGACGATTGCCGGCATGGCAGTATCTCCCGCATCCTTCGCTCTTCGTGCTCGTACTGCGCTCAAATACGGTGCAGCCGGTGAGCCACCCTATCCGATCGACATCCGACCTGATCACCACCCGTTTACAAGGAGCAGATTGGACCCCACGCAGATCGCGGTCCTGCGGTTCGGCGGCCGCCGGACCCCGCGGGGCCTGCGCGACCTCACCGTCCTCGACGGCGGGGTCGAGGAGCGGCCGTTTCCCAGCTGTCGACGCATCATCGTGGTCGGCTCGAATGCCGACCTGGCGTCGGTGCTGACCCGACTGCTGCGCACCGATGGCCTCGACACCGAGGTGGCCCACGTGGCCCGGCCGTGGCAGGCGCGGCGCGCCCGCACCGGTACCGCAACCCGGGTCCCGCTGATCCGCGACGAGACGGGCAGCGTCGTCACCGGGGCGGCGTACTGGCTGCCGCAGGAAGGTTCGGAGACGATTGACGGCGAGGCCGTGGTCGACGACTGCGTGCTGTTCGACGGTGCGGTGACCGGCATACGGCTAGAGCCGACCACGTCGATGCCCGGACTTCGTGCCCGCACGCTTTCTGGACGCCTGCGACCAAAGCGCTGGGTGACCGGACGCGCAGCCCAGCTGGGAACCACCGGCGCGCTGGTGGTCCGTGACGGGAAACCGGCGCCGCGGCCCGTCCGGCGGTCCAGCTTCTACCGCCATACCAAGGGCTGGCTTCGGGTCGGCCGCTAGCCTCGTGAAGTGAGCGTTCGCCCGCTGCGCCATTCGGTGCGCCCCAGCCCGGTCTTCCTGGCAATCGTCGCGCTCACCGCGGTCGGCGGGACGGTTGCGTGGCTCTCGGCCCAACACCTCCGGCCGATGGCCTACGCGGGTGTATTCGTCTTCGTCATCTTCGGTTGGTTGCTGTCGCTGTGTCTACACGAATTCGGCCACGCCTACAGCGCATGGCGGTTCGGCGACCGCGACGTCGCGGTGCGCGGCTACCTCACGCTCAACCCGCTGAAGTACTCGCATCCGCTGCTGTCACTCGGACTGCCCGTGTTGTTCATCGCGCTGGGCGGGATCGGCCTGCCCGGCGGTGCGGTGTACGTCCAGACGGCGTTCATGACGAAGCGGCAGCAGACGCTGGTCAGCCTGGCCGGCCCCGCGGTCAACCTCGGGTTCGCGGTGTTGCTGCTCACGCTGACCCGGTTGCTATATGACCCGGCGCACTCGGTGTTCTGGGCGGGGGTGGCGTTCCTCGGTTTCCTGCAAGTGACCGCGTTGCTGCTGAACATGCTGCCCATTCCCGGTCTGGACGGCTACGGGGCGCTGGAGCCGCACCTGAGCCCGGAAACCCGGCGCGCACTGCAACCGGCCAAACAGTGGGGCTTTTTCATCCTGCTGCTCTTACTCATCGCGCCGGGGCTCAATCAGTGGTTCTTCGCGACGGTGTACTGGTTGTTCGAGCTCTCGGGTGTGCCGGCCGCGCTGTCGGCCGTCGGCAGTCACCTGACCCGGTTCTGGTCGGCCTGGCTGTGAGTCACCGGCTTGCCGTAGATGGCGTCGGCAACCTCGCGCTTCTGCCGCCTGAGTCGTTGCACGGTGGCCGCGTCGAACCCACCGCGGGTCGGCCGTTCGGGCACCTTCTCCAAGTCCTCCACAAGCGTCCAGCCTGAGCCGAGCTCGATCAGCGACCGATGCTTAGTCGCGTAGTAGTCCGGGCTGATCGAGATGGCCACACCGGTCGCGCCGGCGGCGGCGGCAACCATGTGTGGGTGAAACCGTGTGGAGATCCACGTCTGACCGGCCGACACCGGAAGTCCGTTGTCCCAGACGTCGACGAACGGGTAGAAGCGCGCGCCCGGCATTTCATGCTCGATGAGTGCGTAGACCTCGCGGTCGACCCTGGGTATTCCTTCGACTACCCCCACCTGCTCGGGGGCGACGCCCCACCCACGCAACATCGACAGCGTGGCCCCGGCGATCGACGCGGTGCCTAGGTCGTTCATGTCCGACTGTAGGCAGATCATCACCGACGGCGGTGACTCGTCCGGCCACGCCTGCTCAGGGGTGGTGGTGCGGTGCCCCTGCCCGATCGTCAGGAACGCATCGTCAACGCCGGTGGCGACGCCGAGGAGATCGGCGGAGTCCGCATCGCGAACGTCGACCACATCGAATCGGCCGGCCAGCGCGCACAGCAACGGGCCCGCACCCGGGGCCTGCGGGGTCAGACCATGTCCCGACATCGCCGCCCTGGCCCCCGAATGCCGGGCCGCCGCAGCGGCGCCGGCGAGCAGGCCCAGATGCCGCGGCCACACCGCGTTGACGTACCCGCCGCCGACGACATGCACAACGTCGAGCCGGTGAAGTACGGCGATGCCCTGGTGCCAGCGGGGCGCCATCCCCGGGTTGGCGATCGCGTTCTGCACCCAGGCAGCCACCTCCCACGGATCGTCCGACGGCGACTCCCAACACAACCGCCACAACGTGTCGACGAAACGCACCCGCGGATGTGCCCGCCCGAAGAGTGTCTGGCTGGGACCCGGCGAGTGGGTGTCAACCCAGATCTCGGCGTGGGGTGCCACCTCGCCCAGGTGCCGCAGCCAGGCATCGAGGATCAATTCGTCGCCGTAATTCGGGAAGCCGGCGGTAGCAACCAGGTAGTACACAGGAGACTCCCGGTTTGCTGACATCACGTGATGCTACCCAGAGCAGACTGCGCCCGGTCGCGCCACGCCTTGTAATATATGCGACTATCCGCATATATTTCAGGCCATGGGCGCGGGACACGATCACGGGAACACCGAAAGCCCCGTTTCCCGAATGCTCATTGCGGCGGGCATTCTTTCCGCCTTCTTCGTCGTAGAACTGACCACGGCACTGGCGATCAACTCGATCGCGCTGCTGGCAGACGCCGGCCACATGCTGACCGACCTGGTGGCCATGTTCATGGGGCTGACCGCGGTCCTCCTGGCCCGGCACGGCCGAGCGTCACCGTCGCGCACCTACGGTTGGCACCGCGCCGAAGTGTTCACCGCAGTGGCCAACGCGGTGCTGCTGCTCGGGGTGGCGGGCTTCATCCTGTTCGAGGCGTTCGAGCGACTCGGGGACGCCCCCGATGTTCCCGGGGTGCCGATGATCGTGGTCGCACTCCTCGGATTGCTGGCCAACGCCGTGGTGGTGCTCTTGCTGCGGTCCCACGCCGCCGGAAGCCTCGCGGTCAAGGGCGCTTACATGGAGGTCCTCGCCGACACCCTCGGCAGTGTCGGAGTGCTGATAGCCGGCATCGTCACCGTCACCACGGGGTGGCCCTATGCCGACGTCGTGGTCGCGGTGCTGGTGGCGCTGTGGGTGCTACCCCGCGCTGTCTCGCTGGCCCGGGCCGCGCTGCGAATCCTGTCCGAAACCTCACCCAGCCATATCGACGTGGCGGAACTGCGCACGGCACTCGGTGCCGTCGAGGGCGTCACCGAGGTGCACGATTTGCACGTGTGGACCCTGGTGCCGGGCAAGGACATGGTCACCGCGCATCTGACCAGTAAGCGGAACGCAGCACTGGTGCTTGACGACGCGCGAGCTGTGCTCACCGCACGCGGCCTTGACCACTCCACGGTTCAGGTGGAGCCACCCGACTCCGCCGCAGACTGCGAGTGTGAGAGTGACAACCGGTAGCCGGGCCGGGACTCAGGACAGCCCAAGCTCCGCGCGCGCCGACGGATCACAGTCGTCGAGCAGGTCGAGGCACCGCCGATTCTCGGGGGCCTCCCCGATTACCTCGGCGGCCCGGGCCAGCGCCGCGACGCATCGCAGAAAGCCGCGGTTGGGTTCGTGGTGAAAGGGCACCGGACCGAAACCCTTCCAGCCGCTACGCCGCAGTTGATCGAGCCCGCGGTGATAGCCGGTGCGCGCGTAGGCGTAAGCGGTGACCGCCTTGTCCTGCTCGAGTGCCTGTTCGGCAAGCAATGCCCACGCGATCGAGGCCGAGGGATGCGCCGCGGCCACGATCTCGGGGTTCTCCGCAGCCTCCAATTCCGCCTCTGCCGCGGGATCGCCGGGCAGCAACACCGGTTCCGGTCCGAGAAGGTCGCCCATCCGCGTCATGAGCCCCATTGTGCAGTGCGGGAGTATGTCGTGCGGCAGCGGGCGCCTGTCTGCGCGGATGGTTAAGCTTCGCCCCGTAGCGTCAGTCAGGACACCGTCTTTGGTTCCGGAGCAGAAGGATTTGAGCAGGGATGTCGAACCCCACAGGGCCTGACCAACCGGACGAGGCGCAGGAGCAGCCCGAATCAGACCTCGAGCACGAGCCGGCCACCGAGGTGATGGCGCCGGCCGACGCCCAGCCCGGGGATTCCGACGAGGAACCCGACGAGCGGCGGTTCACCGCGCCGTCCGGATTCGACGCAGGCTCCACCGAGATCATCGACCGACCGGTAGACCCGGCCACCGAGGTGTTCTCGACACAGAAACCTGTTACCCCCCAGTCGATTCCGCCGCGGGGTGACGTTCCCCCACCACCGAGGAAGAGGCGCAGCTGGGGCTGGGTGGCGGCCATCGTCGTCGTCATCGGGGCGGTCGCCGCCATCGCGATTCTCGGCACGCTGCTGCTGACCCGTACATCTGCGCCCGCGGTGTCGCAGGAGGAGATGGTCCGGTCCACGATCCAGGACTTCGACATCGCGGTGCAGAACGGCGACCTGTCCACGCTGCGCAGCATCACCTGCGGAGCCACCCGCGACAACTATGTCCGGTATGACGAGAAGGCTTGGTCGGACACGCACTCGCGTGTTGCCGCCGCCAAGCAGTACCCGGTGGTGGCCAGCATTGATGAGGTGGTCGTCAACGGCGATCACGCCGAGGCCAACGTGACGACCTTCATGGCCTACGCACCGCAGACCCGCTCGACGCGCAGCTTCGATCTGGAGTTCCGCGACGACCAGTGGAAGATCTGCCAGGCGCCCGCTAGCTAGTGCCGGTCACGCTGCGGCCCGCGCTGTGCAGGTCGTTGCACGCCTCGATGACCCGCTCGACCATGCCGGCCTCGGCTTTCTTCAGGTAGCTCCGCGGATCGTATGCCTTCTTGTTGCCCACCTCGCCGTCGACCTTGAGCACACCGTCGTAGT
>JAGQTR010000288.1 GCA_020438915.1 Mycobacterium sp. | reverse complement strand
TCCGACGGCGTAGCGGACTCCGACGGCGTCGCGGAGGGCCCGGTGGTCTCCGACGGTGCGGTGGTCGCCACCGTGACCGACGGATCGGAGGTCAGGTTGGTTACCGTCGCCGGGTCGAGGTTCACCGCCGGCACGTCCGGGAACACGGGCAGTGGCTCGCCGGGCGCGACTGTGGCGGCGGCGTCCTGCGCATCCACCTTGACCGTCAACTCCTGCCACTGAGCAACGAGTTCTTCTTTGCGGTCCAGGTCATTCACCGTCGCAACGGTGGTGGTGATCGTCTCCAGCTTGTTCTGAGCGGCCTGCCAATCACCCTGATCGATGAGCTGCTGCACCTGGGCCATCTCGGTCTGGGCGGCGAGGATGACAGCGTCATCTCGCGTCGTCTGTTCGCCGAACAACATGGTGCGCAGCCCGTAGAGCGAGTCACCGGGACCCGTGCCAGCGACGACCGCGCCGAATCCGCCGAGACACAACACTGCCGCAGCGGCCGAACCCACCACCGCCAAGGAGAACCGTCGTCGGCGCCCCACCGATCCGCGGTCCAGCACCTGAACTGCGTCGTCAACTGTCACCAGCTCAGCCGTGGGAGTTTCACGGACGTCATCACGCCAGCCCGCCAGCAGGTTCGCCAGCTGCGCCTCGCCGCGATCGGTCGCATACACCGGCTGCTGCGATGCCAGCGAATCGAGGAACTGGTCGGTCCGGTTAATCTCGTTGAGCGAGGGATCCCCGCCGTTGGATGTCCAACGTCCGAAGTCAGGCATGGTCGCGTCCCGTCGCCATAATCTCGGACTTCAACCGCGCCAGCGCGCGATGCTGCGCCACGCGCACCGCACCCGCGGTGCTACCGATGGCATCGGCGGTCTCCTCAGCGCTCATTCCGACGACGACGCGCAGGACCAGGATCTCCCGCTGTTTCTCGGGAAGAATCTGCAGAAGTTCGTTCATTCGCGCGGACTGTTCGGAGTTGATCGCCAACTGCTCTGGCCCCGCCTCGCCCGACGAGCGTTCCGGGACCACATCCATCGGATCAGCTCGATTACGCCCGGCCGCTCTGTGGGCGTCAGCAACCTTGTGTGCAGCAATGCCGTAAACGAAAGCCAGGAACGGTCGTCCCTGATCTTTGTAGCGCGGCAGCGCCGTGATGGCAGCCAAGCAGACCTCCTGAGCAACGTCATCTGCTGAGAGACCACTGCGTTCCGTGGCCCCCACCCTCGCCCGGCAGTACCGGACGATGATGGGGCGGATGGTCTCCAGCACCTCCCGGAGTGCGTCCCGATCGCCGTTCACTGCAGCAGCGACGACAGAATCGAGACGTTCTCCCGAAATGGTCATCGTGGGCGATATCTCCAGCGTTACGTCGAGGACACATCCCGGCGGGGGAGGTGGTTCTGCCGGCAGGCAGGTGGCCCCACCACGCGGTGCGGCTCAGCTAAACAATAACGACCAGATCGGGCACAAGCCGGTTAGCGCGGGCGCCACACGCCGCCCCTTCTGATCACGGTTTCGGCGGACGCATCACGAATGGCGATGATTTCGGCATCCGAATGATGCTCGCTGCCGAGGTCGGCGAGCAAGCTGGCTACCGCCCACCGCAATGGAACCAGGCCGAACAGTTCGGTCTGTTCCAGCGCTTCCGCTGCCTCTCGGCGCGACCCGCCGACGTCACCGGCGCTGCACCGCGCGGCGGCAAGAATGACGCGGGACTTGACTGTGTGCCGCGCCGAGCCCAGGGCCACGGCCAGCCGCGTCGCATGTTCGGCACAGTCGACGGCAGCCAGACCGTCGCCACTGGCCATCGCCAGCTCAGCCGAAACCCACGCGAATCGCACAGGCAGTCGCGCCGCCGCCGAATCGGCGACCAGCCCCGCCGCCCGCTGTAAGGCTCGCGCCGAGGCTGCGAATCGCCCCACACCCAGCGCGTCGGCGGCCAGCCCGATCAGCGCGTCGGCGGCCGGCGCGGCGACGCCGTCGGCAAGCGTCAATGCCTGCCCGTCCAACGAACGGGCCCTGTCATGCCAACCGAGCTGACGAAGAAACGACGCCCGGGTGCTGCAGGCCAGGGAGGCCAGCGGACCGTGCTTCGCCAGCCGCTGCAGCCGGTCCAGATCGGTCAGCGCGCAGCCATAATGGCCCTGCCCGCCCGCTGCGACTGCTCGCAACCAAAGGTCGCGTGGCGTGGTGGCCCGCGGCAGCGGCCACTGCCCCGGGTTGCTGCCGAACGCCACATCATCCATGCCGGAATTCGACGCTATCAACCCGGCAGTGCGAAAATCGTGTCGGTTAACAGTTTGTGGTCGCCGTGTTAACTGCACGTCAACCGCTTGCGTAAGTGCCGACAAATTCCCGAGGCGCCTCGGATGAACGAGCAAGCCAAAAAAGCCGCCTACATCGCGCGTCGGCTCAGCTGGCGAATAACCCGTTCGTCGCCACCGGATCGCAACGTGAACGGCAGGTAAATTCTCCGCGCGCGGCCAAGCGGCGGGCACATCTTCACGCTATTGACGGCCATTCCACAGCGCTTCTACCTTGAGTGCGCGAGTAGTCACCGGCGACTGTCCTCGGATCTGTTCCACCACCCACACATCCACGACGCACGCGAACGGGATGTGCCGCGAAAGGGGTTTGCAGTGCCACAGCCGCAAGAGCTACCCGGGCCGAACGCCGACATCTGGGACTGGCAGATGGCCGGGCTGTGCCGGGGAGTCGACTCCTCGATGTTCTTCCACCCCGATGGCGAGCGCGGACGCGCCCGGGCACACCGGGAGATGCGCGCCAAACAGATGTGCCGCGGCTGCCCCGTGATCACGCAGTGCCGCACCCACGCACTGTCGGTCGGTGAGCCCTACGGCATCTGGGGTGGTCTCAGCGAGTCCGAGCGCGAACTGCTGCGCAAGCGCAGGATTCGGCGCACCGCCTGAAAAGTTGGTCGCCAGCAGAAACACCCCCGACCCTGTGGAAAGCCGGGCCGGGGGTGTTTCGCTGTCAGCGCCTAGTGCGAGTGACCGTGACCGTGGCCGTGGTCGTCCTCTTCCTCGGCGGGTTTATCGACAATCGCGGTCTCGGTGGTCAGGATCATCCGGGCCACTGACGCGGCGTTGACCACCGCTGAGCGGGTGACCTTCACCGGGTCGATGACGCCGTCGGCGATCAGATCGCCGTAGACCAGGGTGGCGGCGTTGAAGCCGTGTCCGGCCGGCAGTTCGGCGACCTTGTTCACCACGACCGAACCGTCCAGACCGGCGTTGGTGGCGATCCAGTACAGCGGCGAGGACAACGCGGAAGAGAACACGTCGACGCCGAGAGCCTCGTCACCTGACAGTGACTCGCGCAGCTTCGCCAGGCCGGCGCGGGCCTGCACCAGCGCGACACCGCCACCCACGACGATCCCTTCCTCGACGGCGGCCTTGGCCGCGGCAACAGCGTCCTCGACGGCCTCCTTGCGCTTCTTCAGATCGGTCTCGGTGGCCGCACCGACTTTGATGACCGCAACGCCGCCGGCCAGCTTGGCCAGCCGCTCCTCGAGCTTCTCCCGATCCCAATCCGAGTCGCTCGTCTCGATCTCGGCCCGCAACTGGGCGGCACGGCCGTTGATTGCCTCGTTGGTGCCGCCGCCGTCCACGATGACCGTGCTGTCCTTGTCGACGACGACGCGCCGGGCGGTGCCCAGCACCTCCAGACCGACCTCGCGCAGCAACAGTCCGACGTCGGGGTTGACGACCTGACCGCCGGTCACGATCGCCAGGTCATCGAGGAACGCCTTGCGACGGTCACCGAAGAACGGCGCCTTGACCGCGACGGCTTTCAGCGTCTTGCGGATCGCGTTGACAACCAGTGTCGACAGCGCCTCACCCTCGACGTCCTCGGCGATGATGAGCAGCGGCTTGCCGCTCTCGGCAACTTTCTCCAGCAGCGGCAGCAGATCGGGCAGCGAGCTGATCTTCTCCCGGTGCAGCAGCACCAGTGCGTCCTCGATCACGGCCTGCTGAGCATCGAAGTCGGTGATGAAGTACGCCGAGATGTAACCCTTGTCGAATCCGACGCCGTCGGTGATCTCCAGCTCGGTGGACAGCGTCGAGGACTCCTCGACGGAGACGACCCCGTCGTGGCCGACCTTGGTCATCGCCTCCCCGACCAGTTCACCGACTTCTTCGTCTCGAGATGAGACCGTGGCGACCTGGGCGATCGCCTTCTTGTCGGTGACCGGAGTGGCGCCGGCCAGCAGAGCCTCGGACACCGCGTCGGCGGCCTTGGAGATGCCCGCCCCGAGCGCGATCGGGTTGGCACCCGCGGCGACGTTGCGCAGGCCGGCCTTCACCAGCGCCTGGGCCAACACGGTCGCGGTGGTGGTGCC
>JAGQTR010000287.1 GCA_020438915.1 Mycobacterium sp. | reverse complement strand
TTCGTGCAGATCAAGCAGCACTACTACATCGTTCACGCTGACATCAACCCCACCGGCGTGGTGCCGAAGGGGCCAGACCTGGCGAATTGGCTGACACCGCACGGTCGGGAAGCGTTGGGGGGCAGTCCGTTCGGCGACGGAACGCCACCCGGGCCGACGCGCCAGGAGGAGCGAGTGCCTGTCGTTTAGTTTCCCTCGGGCACGCAACTCGTGTCCGACGGGTCACAGCCAGGCTGTCCTGGTTGTCCAGGCTGGCCCGATTCTCCCGGCTGACCTGGAATTCCGCCTGCTCCGCCTTGACCCGGCGTCCCGCCCTGGCCACCCGATCCACCAGCTCCCCCCGCACCGCCCTGGCCGCCGGCCCCGCCGTGGCCCCCCGCACCGCCATGCCCGCCGGCCCCACCGTGGCCTCCCGCACCGCCATGCCCGCCGGCCCCACCGTGGCCTCCCGCACCGCCGTGGCCGCCGGCTCCGCCGTGGGAATCCGTTGGGGTCGTTGTGGGCTCCGATTGGTTTGTCGAGTTCGTGTCGTGCCCGCAGCCGGTAGCGAAGAAGGCGAGCGTCAGAAGTACGCACGTACCCGCAAGTTTGCCCATTATTCGGCCCCTAACATTATTTTCAGCCACATTGGCTGCGCATCCTGCCGACAACAATGCAAGGTCTGCATGCCATCTGCATCCCAAAGGTAGCGAGCGTCTATGGAACGGACAGACCCCCGCGTGGTAGCCGATGCCCGGTGAGGAGTCAGCCGCGGAAACGAGCGTCAGCTCCACACAGTGCGCACCGACCATTCGGCGTGCGGCACCGGGAATTCGTTGCCCGCCTCGTCGCGGACCAGTGTCGGCAGCTGCACAGCGATACCGGTGAGCCGGCCGCGCGTCGGGTCGATGGTCGGGATGGTCACCGCCCGTCTGGTGCCGGGCCGGAACTCCTCGATCAGGTCGTCGTCCTCGTAGGCGCGCAGCAGCACCCACGGTGCCCGCGTGATCGCCGAGGGCACCGAAAGCTGCACGGGGAAGCGACCAGTCACCGGAAGCTCGCCCTGTTCTGCGGGCACCTGACAGTCGGTCGGATTGAACACCTCGCAGAACCGATAGGGCCCCACCCGTGTCAAGTTTCCATGCGAATACGCAGAGATCTCCGGCAGCTGCGGCGAATGGTTTCGACTCAACCGCCAGACCAGGACTCCGGTGCCGGTGGACGCGAGGAGAGCAACCGCCGCAAGAACGGCGACAACACGCTTCACCTGGGCGTCACCGCCGTCGAATCCGTCCGTGCACCTTCCTGCTCGGCGAGCACCGGACGGTTACCGCCCAACCCGGGTATCAGCGACTCGCCACGGTAGCTCACGATCGTCTGGGCCAGGCCGAGCATCAGCACCGCGGTGATCGTGGTGAACCCAGCCCAGAGATCGGTGTAGATCAACACGCCGGTGGCCCCCCCGGCGACCCAGGCCAACTGCAGCAATGATTCTGATCTTCCGAACGCCGAGGCCCGCGACTCCTCGGGCAGGTCGTCCTGCAGGGAGGCGTCCAGCGACGCTTTGGCGATCGCGCTGGCCCCTGAGGTGACCAGGGTGGCCGCCCCGGCGACCAGGAGATTGCCGGTGACCGCTGTCGCCAGCGCCATCGCGGTAACAGCCGTCGCGCAGCGCACCACCAGACGGGCCGGGTGGCCGAGGCTCAGGCGCGCCGCGGTGAAGTTACCCGCAAAGTTGCCGACGGCCGCCGCGGCTCCGATCAATCCCAGGATCCGTAGCTGCTCCCACCCGTCTGCATCCTGCGCCTTGGCCACGAATGCCGGATAGAGGAACAGAAAGCCAACCATCACCTTGACGGTGCAGTTGCCCCAGAGTGCAGTGATGATGTTGCGGCCCAACGGTTGCCGGGTCTTCCCCGTCCTGCTGACCGGCTCGGCACGGTGGTGCAGCTCGCCTGACCCCCCGTGGTAGCTGAGGGTGGTGGGGACCTCGCCCTCGGTGACCTCCACCCATTTCGGGATCTGCATCGCCAAGACTGCCCCGGCCACTGTCGCCGCCACCACGACATACAGCGCGCCGGGCATCTGGAAGAGATGGAAACCCCACTCGAAGGCCGCCGCAATGCCCCCGCCGATCACCGTGCCGCCCAACAGACCGAACGTGGTCAGCCGGGAATTCACCCGCACCAGGTCGATCGTCGGGGGCAAGACTCGCGGGGTGACCGCGCCGCGCAGCACCGAGAACGATTTCGACAACACCATCATTCCGAGGGCACACGGATAGAGCACCCACGAGGGGAAGCTGCCGGTGGCCCCGTCGTAATTGGCGATGAGTACCACGACCAGACCGGTCCGCAACATGAAAGAGCCGGCCAACGCGACTCGCCTACCGTGCTGGAGTCGGTCCAATGCCGGACCGATCAGCGGTGCGATGATCGCGAACGGGGCGATTGTGATGAGCAGATACAGCGCGACCTTGCCCTTGCTCTCTCCGGTGGCGGCCGCGAAGAACAAGGTATTGGCCAGCGCTACCGCCATCGCTGCATCCACGGCGAAATTCGCGACAACCGGCCACGTCAACGCCGTCAGCCCGGACTTATCGGCTCCATCTGCGGTAGCCGCACGGTGTACGAGGTCGTACATCCTCGAGCCCATTTCACGACTGCGCGCCGCGGCCGCCCGCGTCACCGTTACCTTTTCTCCGGCACCGGATCCAAGATGACCCGACGCCGGGTCGTAACTGTCCTGCCGGGGCCGGCTGTGGCGGACGTTGTCGTCCAGTGGGGGCAGCCACCTGTTGGCGCTCTGGTTGGACGGAGCGGGCTGACGTGCCGTGCGGTGGCCCGGTCGCCACGCTGGATCGCTGGGGTAATTGGCCATCCCCGGGTGTTCGCTCGCAGGTGGGCGCGGCGGGTAGTAGCGTTCGTCAGGCGGACCGTCAGGATCCCAGTGGTCACGCCGTGCTCCGCTCACGTGTCGATTCTCCCCCATGCGGACGACAGTGGGTGTGCAGGTGGTCGGTGTGGCTACACCTTGTTCCCGTCGGGCAAGATTGGAGGCGATGGAAAGCATGACCGAACCCGATCAACCGCACCCGGAAACGGATCCGGCACCGGAATCTGCCTCACCCGCGCCGGTGGCCGCGGACATCGCGCCGGATTTGGCGGCGGTGCTCGAGGGCGCCGCCGACGAGGCCCGCGCGGCGATCGTCGAGTTCAGCGGCGAGGACACCGTCGGGGAGTACCTCGGCGCCGGATTCGAGGATCCGGCAGCCGCCACCCACCGTTTCCTCGCCCGGTTGCCTGGCTATCGCGGCTGGCAGTGGGCTGTTGTCGTGGCCGCAAGCCCTGGAGCCACGCACGCCACCATCAGCGAAGTAGTGCTCGTACCGGGTCCCACGGCGCTGCTCGCCCCCGAGTGGGTGCCCTGGGATCAGCGGGTTCGGCCAGGCGATCTGGGCCCGGGTGACCTGCTCGCACCGCCGGCCGACGACCCCCGCCTCGTGCCGGGCTACATGGCCACCGGCGATCCGGAGATCGACGAAGTTGCCGCCGAAGTCGGTCTCGGTCGTCGTCAGGTCCTGGGGCCGTGGGGCCGCGGCCAAGCCGCCCAGCGCTGGCACGACGGTGAACACGGTCCCGGCTCTGCGATGGCGAGGGCAACCCGCCGCGTGTGCCGCGACTGCGGCTTTTTTCTGCCGCTGCGCGGCGCGCTCGGGGTGATGTTCGGGGTATGCGCCAACGAGTTCGCCTCCGATGGGCAGGTGGTCGACGCCGAGTACGGTTGTGGCGCCCACTCCGACACCCCCGCGTCGCCGGGCACCGGGTCGCCGCTGTACGACCCCTACGACGACGGCGTCCTGGACCTGGTGGAGCAGCGCGAAAGTTAGCGTTCCGCGGCCGCTTTTATGCGTGTCAGGGAGGCGTTCATGCCCTCGATCAGCTCCTGCTCGAAGTTGGGCACCCCGCCCATCAGGGAGTTGACCAACATGTTCGAGACGGCCTTGACGCCGTTCTCGGCGTGCCGGGTCTCCAGGAGTCGGGTGCCTGCCTCCGTTGGCTCGAGTTCGTAACTCCAGACGGTGCCGTTTTCGTTGACCCGGAAGGCAAGTTTCTTCTCGGGGATCAGCTCGGTGATGCGGCAGGTGGTCGGCCAGAACAGCGGGCCGCGCCGATTGAGATTGATCGTGCGGGCGCCCTGACGTAGACCACCGATCGGTTTCATCAGGCGGCACTGTGGGCTCCACCGCGGCATAAGGCTCAGGTCGGAGACCAGCGCCCAAACTTCGGATACCGGAGCGTTGATGTCGATCTGCGCTTGCAACACAGGTGCTGCCATGACCCCTCCTCTGTTACGTCAAGCCGCTCTGGGCGCCGCGTGACCCGCGGCGCACGGCGTGACGTTGCCACAGAAATATCGATGTGCCAAGAACACCGACACCCAGACCCGCCAGGGTGATCGGGCGCCAATCCTGCAGCGGGGTGACCGTGAATGCGAGCACGGCAGCGATCACCCAGGCGCCGGTGATGACCACGATGACGGGCCACGGCGCCAGCAACGCAGCGGGCAACTGCGGGGGCTGCAACGGTTGAGGCTTGCTCACGCCCCCAACGTAGTCGATCTTCGGCATCGTCCGGTCGGCATCTGGGTAGTCTCGAGGCCGTGGGAACCGTCTCGTTCGCTGTCGCTGGCGACGAAATCATCTGATGGCCAACGGCGTTAACGCTCCCGATGCCGGAAGCGTCGTCAGGGGCGCAAACGTCGTGGACGTCACAGACCCCGCCGACCCTAGGCTCGATGACTTCCGTGACCTCAACAGCGTCGACCGTCGGCCGGACCTGCCAACCGGCAAGGGCCTGGTGATCGCCGAGGGTGTGTTGGTGGTGCAGCGAATGCTGGCCTCGCGGTTCGCTCCGCGGGCGTTCCTGGGAACCGACCGTCGGCTGACCGAGCTCGGCGCCGGCCTCAATGGCCTCGACGCGCCGTTTTACCGGGTTACCGCCGAGGTGATGGCCGAAGTGGTCGGCTTTCACCTCAATCGTGGTGTGCTCGCGTCGGCGTCGCGAGCAGCCGAGTTGGCGGTGCCCGAGGTTCTCGACGGTGCCATGACCGTTGCGGTACTCGAGGGCGTGAACGACCACGAAAACCTCGGCTCGCTCTTTCGCAATGCTGCCGGTTTGGGTGTCGATGCGGTGGTCTTCGGCAGCGGATGCGCCGACCCGTTGTACCGGCGCGCGGTACGAGTCTCGATGGGGCACGCGTTGCTGGTGCCTTTTGCCAACGCGGGCGCCTGGCCTGATGGACTTAAATTGTTGCAAGAAGCTGGGTTTCGGGTACTGGCGATGACCCCTGATCCGGCCGCGCCGCTACTGGCACGCGCGATGGCGGGCCTGGCCGGGGAGCGAGTAGCGATCCTGGTCGGCGCCGAGGGCCCCGGCCTTCAAGAACGAACCATGCGGTTGAGTGACGAGCGGGTACGGATCCCGATGTCGGGGGGAACCGACTCGCTGAACGTCGCCACCGCCGCTGCGCTGGCCTTCTACGAGCGGGATCGGCAGCGGGATAGGGTTCCGCCGGTGGGTTCCAGAACAACATGAGCGCGGAGTAGCGCGTGTGCGAGGAGAAATGAGCGAAGACTCCACGCCGTGGGCCACCGGACTGACGGTGGCGGCGTTCGTCGCCGCGGTGATCGCGGCGGCGATCGTCGTGCTCAGTATGGGTCTGTCGCGGGTTCATCCGCTACTTGCGGTCGGCCTGAATCTGGTTGCCGTGTGCGGATTGGCCCCCACCGTCTGGGGGTGGCGCAAGGTGCCGGTATGGCGCTGGTTCGTCCTCGGGTCAGCGGTCGGCGTCGGAGGCGCGTGGATTGCGCTGCTAGCGCTGGCCGCCGCTGGAGCGCACGCCTAGCAGGACGTCTTCCCATGCCGGAACGGCCGGATGGCCCTTCTTCGGACGAGGGGGTTTGGTCGTCGGCGGCGGTTCGGGCGCCGTGGTGGGCGTCGTCAGGGGAGCGTCGGGTTCATCGAGCGCGAGCTGCGCCACCGGAGCCAACGGCCGCAGCGGCCGGGCGAATCCCGGGTCGATCAGCTCGTGGGCCGCGTCGTCGAAAGCGGTGACGGTTCCGCCGTGCGCGCCCGGCGCGAACCGGAAGTGCGCCTGAAGGTCCGACCGGCCCGCTGTCCACGCCATCTGAACCGTCCAGCGCCCGTCCTCGTTGCGCCAGGCGTCCCAGGATGTGCCTTCGGGATCGAGGCCGCGTGCGACCAATGCTGTCGTCACCGTCTCCAACAGCGTCAGCACGGAGGGGCCGTCGGGAAGGACCGGATGGGCCGCGGTGGCCAACTCGGCGGCACGAGCGCGCTCCAGGAGTACCGGATGGGCGAACCGCTCGACTCGCGAGACCGACGCTCCGGATGCCGCGGCGACCTGCTCCACCGACGCACCCGAGCGGATTTTCGCTTGAATATCTCTGGGGTGCAGCATGTTTTGGACCTCGACATCGATCGCGGTTTGGCTGGAACCGACCTCGTCACCACGCACCGCTGCCTCCAGACGCGCATCGGAGCGCAGGACGAATTTCTCCCCGGAGTCGTCGGTTTCACAGATGATCTGTCGGCTGTCGACGCCGAGTCCGACGACTTTGAGTTCTCGCATTGCGACCTCCTCCGGGCTGATGCCAAGCCCGATACGCAGGTCACCCTACTGCGTTATCAGTCCGTAACCCCGGTGACACGCGGCAGCAGTCGGAGCTAAACAAAAGCCGCTCCGTATCGTCTGTCGCGGGCTAAAGCCGGGCTAAAGCCGCTCCGTCACCCAGTCGATGCACCGGGTCAGGGCGCTGACGTCGTCGGGCTCGACAGCGGGGAACATCCCTACCCGGAGCTGGTTGCGCCCCAGCTTGCGGTAGGGCTCGGTGTCGACGATTCCGTTGGCCCGCAATATCGACGCCACCGCCGCGGCATCCACGGCATCGGAGAAGTCGATGGTGCCCACGACCGGTGAGCGCAGCGCTGGGTCGGATACGAACGGGGTCGCGAACGACGACGCCTCGGCCCAGGAGTACAGGCGCCCCGACGAGTCGGCGGTTCGCTTGGTGGCCCAATCCAGGCCGCCGTTGTCGAGTAGCCAGTGAATCTGGTCGGCGAGCAGCAACAGCGTTGCGATCGCCGGGGTGTTGTAGGTCTGGTTCTTCACGCTGTTCTCGATGGCGATGGGAAGTGACAGGAACTCCGGGACCCACCGCCCGGTGCCGGCGATCGCCGACACCCGGGCCAACGCAGCGGGGGACATCAACGCGATCCACAGCCCGCCGTCGCCGGCGAAGTTCTTCTGGGGCGCGAAGTAGTACACATCGGCGTCGGTGATGTCGACCGGCAGGCCGCCGGCTGCCGAAGTGGCGTCGATCGCGATCAGCGCTTCCCCGGCGCCTTCTGGTCGCTGCACCGGAAGGGCGACACCGGTCGAGGTCTCGTTGTGCGCCCACGCGATCAGGTCGACAGTCGGGTCCGACACCGGTTTGGGTGCAGCCCCCGGATCGGCCTTGACGACGACGGGATCGCCGACGAACGGGTTCTTGGCGACGGCCGAGGCGAACTTCGAGCTGAATTCGCCGTATGTCAGATGCAGTGAGCGCTTGTCGACCAGCCCGAACGCCGCGGCATCCCAGAACGCCGTGGATCCACCGTTGCCCAGGATCACCTCGTAGCCATCGGGGAGCGAGAAAAGCTGACCCAGGCCCTCACGTACCCGCGCCACCAGGTTCTTGACTGGAGCTTGGCGATGGGAGGTGCCGAACACGTCACCGGCCGCCACCAGCGCCTGCAGTTGTTCGGGTCTGACCTTCGACGGTCCGCATCCGAACCGGCCGTCGGCGGGTTTGAGCTCAGCCGGGATGGTCAGGGAGGGCTTCGGAGAGGACTTTGGAGAGGACTCAGTGTGTGAGGCGTCGGCCATGGTGGCAAGCCTAAGGCGCCGCTGAAGGCGGCGGGGATGCGGGCACCGCGCGGTCTGGCGCATCGGCCGACAGACTGTGACCCTGATCACATGTGGGGCTTTTGGCCCGGTGGTGCCACATTGGGGAATAAGCCCTGTTTAATTCCTGGGACCACGGGTACTGTCTTTAGACAACAACTAGGCGAATGTAAACC
The DNA here is from genome assembly GCA_020438915.1 of Mycobacterium sp. Lineage (GTDB taxonomy): Bacteria > Actinomycetota > Actinomycetes > Mycobacteriales > Mycobacteriaceae > Mycobacterium. Next base: position 200 of record JAGQTR010000287.1, on the reverse strand, counting down.
TCAGGGGAGGGGTCACGCATGGCTGTCAACACTGCCAGGACGCCCATGGTCCGGCGCTGGCGCAAGAACATGGAGCTAGGCGACGGCCCAGAAGACCGGGCGTACGTCGACATGTTGACGACCCTGTCCGAGGGATCGGTTCGCCGCAATTTCAATCCGTACACCGATATCGACTGGGATGCCCCGGAGTTCGCGGTCAC
>JAGQTR010000286.1 GCA_020438915.1 Mycobacterium sp. | reverse complement strand
CGAGGCGGCGCTGGGCCGCGCGGACCTGCCGGAGACGGCCCGGGCCGATCTGCGAGCTGAAGCCGACGTGTTGCGCGCTGTCGCAGACAGCTATGCCGATCGCTTCGAACGGGTGGATGATCTACTCGCCGAGACGATGTCGAGGCCCGACACCCTGCCTCCGCGGGTACCGGGGGTCGCCGGGAACGTCGCGGCGATCGCCGCCGTCTGCCGCTTCGACTTCGATGCCACACACCGACTGCTCGAGTGGGCTGCGCCCTACCAGGAAATGATGGGACCGTTCGCCATCGCTGACGGCCATTGCTTCGGGGGGATGGCTGCCCGGCAGCAACTCGACATTCCAACAGCCCTGCAGAACTTTCGAACGGCATTCCGGATCGGTGCCGAAATCGGCCCGCAGTCGCATGCGGCCCGGCTCGCGGGGGCGCTTCTGGGCGAATTGCTCTACGAGACCGGCGATCTGGACGAAGCGAGGAATCTGATAGAGGAGAGTTACCTGCTCGGATCCGATGGCGGCGGAGTGGACTGTTTGGCCGCCCGGTATGTGATCGGCGCGCGGATCGATGCGGCGCAGGGGGATCGTGGGTCGGCAGCTGAGCGTCTCGCGGCCGGGGCGAAGGCCGCCGACCAGCTGCAGCTGCCGCGTCTTGCCGCCAGAATCACCAACGAACGCATCCGGCTGGGCTTCGAGCTGCCTGCGGAGGTTGCCGCCGGTGTGCTATCACCCCGCACCGTCGGCAGCGACAGTGGAATTGCCACGATGACGGCCGAACTCCACGAAGACTCGGCCATTCGGCTGCTAGCGGCCAGTGAGTCGGCCGACGACCACACGCAGGCGTGCCGACGGGCCGGCGAACTCTGCGCGGCGATCGATGGCGGCCGCCGACCGCTGGCGGCGTTGCAGGCGCAGGTGCTCTACGTCGAAACCCTCACCGCTGTTGGCCGAGCTGCGCAGGCCCGGGAGGAGTTGGTCCCGGTCGCAGCCAAGTGCGCCGAACTCGGGCTGCCGCGTCTGCTGATCGACGCAGGGCTGGCCTGAAACGACTCGATGGTCTCGTTGTCGACCGGTGGGTGCGGCTTGAAGCTCAGCGCAGCGAGGCCTTCTCCAGTTCGGCCAGTGCGTCGCCGGTGTACACCGCGAGCCGCTGCAGGTGTGGCAGGGCATCCCGGCAGCCGACGAAGCCGAAGTTCATCGTCTCGGCGTAGCTCTGCAGCGTGACGTTCAGCGCCATCCCGTGCATCGGAATGGACACCGGATAGGTGGCTTCCAGCCGGGAACCGTTGAAGTACAACGATTCCCGCGGTCCCGGGACGTTGGATACGCACAAGTTGAAGGTGTACGGCCACGGCGTGTGCACACCGGTGAGGGCGCCCGCGATCTGTCCGCCCGCGGGAGCCAGCAGTGCCGCTGTGTAGGCGAGGATGGCCGTCGTCGACATCGTCCGCAACTGCGCCTTGGCCGCCTGGGTCGCGGCTGTGATCGTCTCCAAACGCTCGATCGGATCCTCGATGTCGGTGCCCATCGGAGCCAGGATGGCTCCCACCGCGTTTCCGCCACCCTCGTCACCCTTGGGCCGAACGTTGACCGGCAGGAACGCGATCAGCGAGCGCTCCGGCAACTCGTCGATATCGGTGAGGAACTTGCGCAGACCGCCGCCGATGATCGCCAGTGCCACATCGTTGAGCGTCGACCCGTGCTGAGAGCTCAGTGCCTTCAGCCGATCGAACTCGTACTGCTGGGTGGCGAAACGTCGATTGCGACTGATCCGTTTGTTGAGGATGCTGTGCGGTGCCGAGGCCGAACCCGCGATGTGGGCGTACTCGCCGTCCCGCCGGATCTGGGTGTTGACCAGTGCATTGGTCAGATCGATCGCCGAGCTGACGCCGCCAGTGACCGCTGAACTGATGCCGCCGAGCGTGCGCATCGTGTACGTGAGGGGGTTGAACGAGGCCCCGGACTCGGTTGTCGGGGGTCGTGTGCGCGGCGGCGTGGGCACATTGAAGAACATCCGGGTGTCACGCGATGCCGGGTCGGTGGACAGACTGCGCGCCAACATCTTCATCGCGCTGTAGCCATCGACGAGGGCGTGGTGAATCTTCATGTAGAAAGCGAACCGTCCGCCCTCGAGTCCCTCGATGACGTGAATTTCCCACGGCGGACGAGTCAGATCGAGGTGGTTGCTGTGCAGCCGGGAAACCAGGATGCCCAGCTCCCGTTCGTCACCGGGGCTGGCCAGCGCCGAACGGCGGACGTGATAGTCGAAATCGAAGTCCTCGTCGGTCACCCAGTCATGTACCGGGCTGAACTGCAACCGCGGGTGGGCGAGTTTACGGTTCCACGGCGACACCACGTCTTGGCGCCGGGCCTCGTCGATCATGTCCCGCAGGTAGTCGCGCGGAACGTCGGCCGGCGGGGTGAACGGCAGCAGCCCCGCGACGTGCATCTTCGAATTCGATGTCTCGCCGTAGATGAACAGCAGGTCCTGCAGCCCAAGCCTGACGCTGTCGTCGCTCAAGAGGTCTCCTGTGGCAGTCGCTGCTAGTGGTACACGTCCGATGGTCTAGGCAACGGTACGCCGATCTTGTCAGGTTCCACAGAAGGTTTGATAGGAGACGCTGAACTCCTGCTCGGCCGGCTCGGCGTAGCGCTCGAACCCCGGGCGTTCGTCGAACGGAGAACGGACCGCTTCCCACAGCCGCTCCAGTGGTGCCAGATCGCCGGCGGTAGCCCCCGCCAGGGCTTCCTCCACCAGGTGGTTGCGCGGGATGTAGATGGGGTTGATCAGGTCCATCGCATCCGGGTCCGGCCCCAGCTCACGCCACCGGGCGGCCCAGCCGTCGAAGCGGGCGAGATCGATGAACTCGCCGCGGGCCGCCTCGGCGTCACCGCGGGCCGCCCGGCTGAGCCGGCGATAGAACGAGGTGTGATCGACCCGGCTCTGCTGCATCTGGGTGAGCAGCTCCTCGACCAGCGGTGTCACCGCCTCGGCAGGAGCGTCGACAACCCCGAGCTTGGCCCGCATACCGGCCGACCAGCACTGCTGGTAACGGTCCGGGAATCCGGCCAGCGACGACTCGGCGACCTCGATCGCGGTCGCCGGGTCGTCATCGAGGAGCGGCAGCAGCGCCTCGGCGAAGCGGGCCAGGTTCCACAGCGCGATTCCGGGCTGGTTGCCGTAGGCGTAGCGGCCCCCGCTGTCGATCGAGCTGAACACCGTCGCCGGGTCGAAGCTCTCCATGAACGCACACGGTCCATAGTCGATGGTTTCACCCGAGATGGTCATGTTGTCGGTGTTCATCACTCCGTGCACGAAGCCGACCAGCATCCACCGGGCGATCAGCTCGGCCTGCACGGCGCTGACGGCCTCGAGCAACGCGAGATACCGGTTGTCGGCCTCTGCTGCTGCCGGATGGTGCCGGGCGATCGCGTGGTCGGCCAACCTGCGCAACAGGTCAAGGTCGTCGGAGGACTGCGAGATCAGCGACGCGTATTGAAACGAACCGACCCGCAGGTGGCTGTCTGCGACACGGGCCAGCACCGCCCCGGGCAGCACCGTCTCGCGGTACACCGGACGTCCCGTCGCGACCACCGCAAGCGCGCGCGTGGTCGGTATTCCCAGCGCATGCATCGCCTCGCTGATGACGTACTCGCGCACCATCGGCCCGATCGCAGCCAGACCGTCGCCGCCCCGGGCGAACGGCGTCCGTCCGGAACCCTTCAGGTGAAGGTCCCGGACCCGGCCGCCGGTGTCGACGATCTCGCCGAGCAGCAACGCGCGGCCATCGCCGAGGCGCGGGACGAACCCGCCGAACTGGTGACCGGCGTAGGCCTGCGCGGCCGGGGTCGCATCCCCGGGGACCGTCGTGCCCACCAGCAGGCCCAGCCCTTCGGCGCTGCGCAGCCACGCGGGGTCCAGGCCGAGTTCGGTGGCCAGCGGATCGTTGACGGCGATGAGCGCGGGCTCTGGTGCGGCCTCGGCCTGCCAGCGCACCGCCAGCTCGGGAAGCTCCCGGACGAACCGGCCCTGCAGCGCGATGCTCACCCATCCAGCCTACGGAGACGGCCGGATCACCGCGATGGCGTCGACTCCGTCCTTGATCGAAATGCGGCGGTCGCTCTCCTCGAGTACCAACGTTCCCATCGGCTCGGAGTACGCGCCGGTTTCGGGCAGGACCAGCGCGCGCTGACCGGGTGCGACCTCGGCGCTCTGCAACGCCGACGTCGGTGGCGTGACCTCTTCGATGCTCTCGGTGGTGTCCGGAACACCGGGGGTTTGGCCGGTCAGCTGCCACACCAGCGGTGAATAGGTCTCCGGCCGGTCGCACCGCCAGGTCGCCAGGCTGAGCCGCGGCGGGCCGCTCGGCGGCCACCACAGCTTGGGCACCCGCGACGCGCTTCCGGCACCGGGGCCTGCCACGTCGAAGGTCTGCTGTGCGCCGTCCGCATCGGACATGACAACGGCTGCGGTGCCGCAGTCGCTGCCGGTGCTGCGGTAGAGCGCGTACACCAGCTCGGCACCGTCCGGGCTGAGTCGCGCGACGGTCACCGGCGAGTTCGCTTCGGCCTGTCCGAGCCGGGTCGGCGCACCCGGACCGCGCACGGCGTACAGGGTGTCCGGGCCTCCGGATGGCGACGGCGGACCCTCCACCCGTGCGATCACCGCGGTGCCGCCGCGGGCGACGACCAAGCGGGGCTTCCCCGTGCCGCCGGACGGCGGCAGGTCGACCGTCTGGTACAGGACGGGTTGGGAGTCCGGGTCCGCCAGATCGAGTTGCATCAGCCGGTTGGGTTGCTCCAACCACACGATGGTGCTGTCGCCGATGGTTCCCAGCACCGGGCTCACCGGCACCTCGCGGGTGGTTGCTTCTCCGCTCGCGACATCGATGGTGGCGACCTTGTTGTCGGTGGTGCGCGCAAAAACGAACCGGCCGTCGTCGGTGACGATCAAGTCGTTCGAGGGTTCGAAGGTGCCCGGTGCGGTGGCGACGACCTTGGTGCCGTCCACGATCCCGATCTCATCGTCGGCCCGGTAGGCAATCAGCGGGCCCGTGGGGTCCGGTGGCGCCTGCGTCGGGTCGAACGGTGAGGTCGGACGCGCCGTGGTGGTCCCGATGGTCGGTGTGGAACCAGGGGTGGGTTCCACACCGGTGCAGGATGCGACGAGGGTCGCGGTCACGGCCAGCGCCGCGACCAGCTTGATGGATTTCTGGGGTCTGTGCAGGATCTTCATAGGGTCTCCGCCACCATGATGGCCAATCCCGCAGCGCGGTGGGCTCCCAGTCGTCCGCGCTGACCCCGGAAACGCCGGGTCGGTATGGTGATTCTCCTCCGGCGGCGGGGCGATTGCGCGAAGAAGCCGACGTCGGCGGCCTGCCGGAACACCTTTATGTGAAATGTGGAGCAACGCTGTGAGTCTGAACACCATCGCTCTGGAGCTGGTGCCCCCGAACACCGAACGGGGCCGTGAGCAAGCGCTCGAGGAAGCCGAGAAGGTGCTGCGGTGTTCGGCCGAGGCGGGTCTGGCGGGGCGGGTGCGCCACGTGATGATCCCGGGAATGATCGAAGAGGACGGCGATCGGCCGATCGAGATGAAGCCGAAGCTGGACGTCCTGGACTTCTGGTCGATGATCAAGCCGGAGCTCCCCGGCATCAACGGCCTGTGCACCCAGGTCACCGCGTTCATGGATGAGCCCGCGCTCCGCACCCGGCTGAGCGCGCTGCGCGACAGTGGGTTCGACGGGATCGCGTTCGTCGGCGTCCCGCGAACCCTCAGTGACGGCGAGGGCTCCGGTGTCGCACCGACCGACGCGCTGTCGATCTTCGACGATGTCGTCGACAACCGCGGTGTGATTCTGATCCCGACCAGGGAAGGCGAACAGGGCCGTTTCGAATTCAAGTGCAGCCGGGGCGCCACCTACGGCATGACGCAGCTGCTGTATTCGGACGCGATCGTCGGCTTTTTGGCCGAGTTCGCGGCGACGACCGACCACCGGCCCGAGGTTCTGCTGTCGTTCGGATTCGTGCCCAAGGTCGAGACGAAGGTCGGTCTGATCAACTGGCTGATCCAGGACCCGGGAAATGCCGCGGTCGCCGCCGAGCAGGAGTTCGTCAAGACTCTCGCCGGCAGCGAACCCGCCGACCGGCGAAAGCTGATGCTCGACCTCTACAAGCGGGTGATCGATGGCGTGGGTGGGCTCGGATTCCCGCTGAGCATCCACTTCGAGGCGACCTACGGCGTCAACACGCCGGCTTTTCAGACCTTCGCCGAGATGCTTGCGTATTGGGCGCCCGACGAACCTCCGCAGCGATGAAACTGAGCCGGCGAACCTGAGCTTGAGCGCGCATAATCCGCCTTCGGACGCGCAAATCTTCAGTTTCGGCGATAGTGAGACCGTGAGCGGGTTCATCGGCCGGATCGCCGCGCTGATGGCTGCCTGCTCGGCCGTGCTGCACGGCGCCGCGCTGGACACCTCGGTGCCAGTCTGGGTGGTGGTCGTGACGGTGGCGATGTTGGTCGGCTGCCTGTACTGCGCCTACGAACTGTGGACGCGAGACACGTTGCGAGCCTGGGTACTGGTGGCGGTGATGAATCTGGCGATGGTCGCGGTGCACCTGCCGATGACCGGATCCCACCAGCATCCCGGCGGTGGCAGTGCCTTCGGATCGGGAGCACCGTCGGCGATGCACACGGCTGCCGTGGTGGCGATGGCCGAAGTATTGCTCGCCACGACGGTCCTGCTGGTCCGCACCCGTGCACTCTCGGTCGTGGCGCTGGGTGGGAGTGAATACCCGGCCACAGGCGGCGGCCCCGGCGTGCGCTGAGGCCGCCTAGAGTCACTGAGATGGTGCGGGCGACGATCGCGACGTTGGTTCTCGGCTTGTTCCTGACCGGTGCGGGCGTGGCACCCGTTGTGACCGCCGACCCGGTGGCCGGTGGCAGCACCGCCTGTCAGATGCCTCCCAACTCCGTTGGGGGACAGGGGCTCGGTGACGCTGAAGCGGTACTTGCCTCGGACACGGCGTGGAACACGCACGTCGCCTACGTCGAGAGTGCGCTGGCCGAGACCCCGACCACCGAAGCGCTGTTCCAACTGCCGGACGGCCTCTGGACCCCAGACCGTGTACGCCAACAGAATGAACTCATCGACCAGTATTGGCAGGTGTATCGCGGCGAGAGCGTGCCCCGCGAGGGCAGAGCGATCATCGCTGGCGGCGTATCCGGGGTTGGGAAGACCACCGTCCTGCAGGGCCAGCCCGCCATCGAGAATCAGCGCTACTTCACCATCAATCCCGATGACGTCAAAGAATTGATGGCTGCTCGTTCCATGATCCCGGCGATCGCAGGGCTGTCTCCAATGGAAGCGTCGGCGAATGCCCATGAGGAGGCGAGCATGCTGGCAAAGCGGCTTGCCGATCGCGCGTACTGGCTACGGACGAACGTCGTCTGGGACATCACCATGAGCAGCGAAGCCTCGGTCAGAGAACGGATCGCTGCGATGCGCGAGGCGGGGTACAGCCAGATCGACGGCGTGTTCGTCGATGCTCCGTTGCAGACAGCCCGAGTGCGTGTCATGCAGCGCTGGCGGCGGGGGGAGGAAAAGTATTGGGCCGGCGAAGGTCTCGGTGGCCGGTATGTTCCTGCTGACTTCATCGACATGAGCAAGCCGGACAAACCGGGCTTCTCTTCTCGCAACGAGGAGATCTTCGACCGAGTCCGGGAACAATTCTCATCGACGGTGGAGTACGACACCTCAGGCGCTGAACCCGTCCTCCGGTGCGTGACGGGACCACGTTGGAATTGAATCGGGATCGGTCGCAGTTAGCCAGGGAGACCCGCCAGGGCCCGTGCGGCAATCTCTTCGGACCGATCATGGCGGGAGCAAAGTGACGAACGCCGAAATACGCGCCCTGCGTGCGCGACTCGACGGGCTGACGATCCGCGACGCTACCCGCTTGGGCCGCAGGCTCCGAAAGCTGAAATCCGCGGACGGTGCCGAGCTCGACCGGCTGACCCAGCAGTTCGATACCGCCGAGGCGCTGGTCGCGACGCGGCGGGCGGCGGTCCCGGTGATCACCTATCCTGACCTTCCGGTCAGCGAGCGGCGGGACGACCTGGCCAGGGCCATCGCCGAGCATCAGGTGGTGGTGGTCGCCGGCGCGACCGGGTCCGGTAAGACCACGCAGCTGCCCAAGATCTGCCTGGAGCTGGGCCGAGGCATCCGCGGCACCATCGGCCACACACAGCCGC
>JAGQTR010000285.1 GCA_020438915.1 Mycobacterium sp. | reverse complement strand
TGACTCGCTCTGGGCCGCCGCCAGCCGGCATCCGTTCCTCGACGCTGTGCGCGAGGGCACCATCACCGACTCCGCCTTCGATCGCTGGCTGGTGCAGGATGCCTTCTTCGTCGCGGATCTGCTTGTCTTCCAGGCACGGTTGCTGGCCCGCGCACCACGAGAAGCCCAACACACCCTCGTGGGAGGCTGCACCGCTCTGGTCGCCGAGTTGGACTGGTTCGACGACAAAGCCGCACAGCGCGGCATCGACCCCAGGCAGCCGCCCCTCCCGGCCACCCTGGCCTACCGCGACCTGCTGAACCGGCTCGATGTCGCGCCCTACGACGCCGCGATCACCGCGCTATGGGTGATCGAACGCGTTTACCTGCTCGCCTGGACCTCCGCGGCTTCGGACACCTCGCCGTTCGCAGAGTTCGTCGAGCATTGGACCGCGCCGGAGTTTGCGGCCTACGTCGACGCCCTCGGCGCACTGGCCGTTGCGGACGGCCACGGCGAGGTGATCGCCGAGGTGCTGTCTCACGAGGTGGCGTTCTGGGACATGGCCCTGGACTGACGGAGGTGCCTCGGCGCGTCGCCGGGAGCGGGCGTTCGTGCAGCATCTGATCGACAACCCGATCAGCACGAAACTGTCGCACCGATCTCGGCTGCGAACTCACGGAAGTGACTGTGGCCGGGGCGCTTTCGCAAACATTGGGAAATAAGATCGCGCGCGCTGTCGATGTCCCCGCGGCGGTGCGCAAGGCGCGCGGACAGGAACTTCTGGTCAGGACCGCCCAGGGCAGCGTGGCCGACGATCCGGTCGAGCACACCCCCGTCGGCGTCCTCCAGATTCTCCAGAAGCAAGCTGTGCCATTGCGCCAGCTCCGCGGCCCGCTCCTGTTGGGCACGGCCGGAAGATCTCGCACCGTTCGTCGGTGCCTCGTCCAGCGCCCGCAGATACGCTTCGGCGAAGCGTTCCCATGTGTCGGCAACTCGCAGCATGCGCGAAAGCACTACCGCCAGCGGGGTTTCCTTCGCCGCGACGGGGCCGTCGCCGTAGCGGGTCCAACCGTAGTGCGACTCCCATCGAATCAACTGCGGTGCCGCGGAGTCCGCGAATGACGCGAACCCCCGTCGTTCCCACCTCGATGTCCACAAAATTGCCACCGCATCGGAGACCACGAATCCGGCCGCCGCTAGTGGGTCCTCGGAACGGAAGTAGTCGTACCCGCGGGCCTCACAGGCAAGGTCGATCAGTTGTTCCAGCGCGGTCTCGGCGGGGCCGGGGTCTTCGGCACGCAACGCGCGCTGGGCATCGTTGGCCAGCCGCTTGAACGTGAAACGCCACCTCGTTCGCTCCCGTGGCGATACCCGCCGGTCCCCGGCCAGATATGCGCCTGCTCGCGCCAGCGACACGAACGTGGCAACTTCACTGCATACCGCCTCGGGGTCGACGGTCGGCTTCGCGGCACGCGGCGGCCGGCCACTTCCCCCATCCGCGAGTTCGGCCTCGATGCGCTGGCGTACGTCGGCGGTTCCGCGCCAGTACACGTTCCACAGCGCCTTGCGTAGACGGTCCTCATCCAGCGGGGTGACCACGCGGAAGAATTGCTCGCGGTTCATTCGGTTCGCCGGCACGGCGGCCATTATGCGTCAGCCCGGCTCGCTCGCAACAGGTCGGCAATATTCGCGCTTGGCCACCTGGCGGCCGCGGGGCACCGGTCGTCCTTCGCCCACGGCGAGCGAAATATTCGGCGACTGGTGAGACCGACTAATTTGACAGACTGATTTGATGCTCCTATGGGTTGTCAAGCCGCGAGTAGAGCTCGGTAGGCGTTGGCGAGGGTGTCGTCGCGGCGGCGGCCTCGTTCGATTTCGGAGATGCGGGCGGGGTAGACGCCGAAGTGGTCGGCCACCCTTTGCAGGCTCCATCCGCGCTGTCGCCGAGCAGGGCGAAGGTCGTCGGTCGTGGGCACGGCAGGTGGGTCGGTGATCAGTACGAAGATGTCGTTGGCGATGTGTCGCTTCAAGCAGCGCAATGCTTCGCGTTTGGTTTTCCCTTCGGCTTGTTTCTTGGTCATGTATGCCTTGGTGCGTTCGTCGCAGCTCCAGCGCACGAGGGCGATGGTGTGGATCGCGCAGTTGGCCCGTCGGTCACCTCCTCGGTTGAGTCGGTGGCGGTGAGTTTTGCCGCTGGAGGCGGGGATGGGGCTGACCCCGGTCAGCGCCGCGAACGCGGCCTTGTTGGTGATCCGTTCGGGGTTGTCGCCGACGGTGATGAGCAGCTGCGCGGCGGTGACCACACCAACACCTTTGGATGCCAGCAAGGATGGCGCCACGGAATGGACTAGTTTCTCTAATTGCTTTGTGATGTCATCGATCTCGATGCTGAGTTGGTCATGGCGTCGGGCCAGGTGCCGCAAGGCTGTGGCGGTGGCCTGATCGACTCCGTCCAGTGGTGAACCGGGCGTTGACTGCCGCAAGGTGGTCAGCAGTTTCTTCTCGCTGAGGCTGCTGAGCTGTTCCCGCAGCGCGGTGGGTGCCGAGACGCGCAGCATCGCGATCTGCCGCAGCACCGTCGCACGGGCTTTGATCGCGGAGTCCCGCACGGTGGTCAGGACGCGGATCGACTCGACTGGACCGTCGCTGTCTTTCGGGATCGGGAGATCCTCATCAGCGAGGGCAGCCTGCGCGGCGGTGATGGCATCGAGGGGGTCGGATTTGCCGCGCAGCCGGCGGGCTGCGCGGTTGGGTCGGATGATCTCGCGCACCTCGATCCCTACCGACCGCAGATGCCGGGCCAGGCCCACGCCGTAGGAGTTGGTGCCTTCCACCCCGAATCGCACCAGGACGCCCGAGCCGGCGACGAAAGCGATTACCTGGCGGTATCCCGCGGCTGTGGCCGGGAATTGTCGGTCACCGAGGACCTTGCCCGTCACCGCGTCGAGCACCGCGACGTGGTGGGTCAGCGAATGGGTGTCAGCGCCCGCGACAACGAGACGATCACTTGTCATGATGGACAGTGCCTTTCCAACTTCGAGGTGGATCGGTAGCGTCGGCCGGGCGGGCAGACAAGACGTTGACGGGGCCTCTAGGCCAGGCTCCTATGAAGTCATGTCCGCCGGGTCGGCGCCCCTTCGGGGGCCTGCGCGGGAGTGGACAGATCACGTCAAGGGCACCAGTCCAGCCGGGCCAGTCAGAGGCAGAGCCACACTCCCACGCAGGCTTTAACCATCCTCAACGTCAGTGGCTGTTCGTACGGTGTTCCCATGGCGAGGCGGCGATCCAATTCCGGCGGTGGGTTCGCCGTCGTGTTCGTCGCGCTGCTGGTGGTCGCGGTGATCGTCGAGTTCTTCTGGTGGATCGTGGGCGCGGCGGCGTTGGTCGGCGTCTTCTTCGCAGGCCGCGCCCTGTTTCGGGAAGCTGCCCGGCGCCGCGAGGTGGCCGAAGAGCGCGAGGCCGCGTTGCGACGCCGCGCCGATCGCCAACATCGATGGCTGCTCACCGGCGATAGCCGCGGTCTCTACGGCCCCGAGGGAGCCTCGGCGATGAGCACTGTTTGCCCGCCCCCGTTGACCCCCGATGACGAAAACCCTGAAGCGCAGGAGATTCCGGCTATCGCGACGTTGGCCGACACGGCCGATGAGTTGACGGTGTTGATGGCCGAGAAGCCACCGCAGTGGCGGATGGCGGTCTTCGCGTCGGTGCTGGTGCAGCGGATGACTCCGCTGTTGCCCCGCCTACGCGACAGCGAGCTGGGCTTCAGACCCACACCGCCGGGCAGGCAGGTTTCCTCGGGGCCGCAGTTGGCGTACATCCTGCTCAGTTTGCTCGATGAGTTGTTGTCGACCATTCGGCAGCTGGAGAGCTTCATGTCGGCGCCGGCGTTCATGGGGTCCTTCGGCGATCACGCCGATGAGTCGACCGCCGACCCGGCAGCGATCGCGCACACCGCGAACCGGCTGATGGATTACCACGACCGGTTCCTCGAACTGTCGGAGCGCTGCCGCGAGCTGTCGGCTCCGTCCGAGCATTCCGGGCTCCTCGCCGACTACGCACGGCTATTCGACATGCCCCTGCAGAGCTACCAGGAGTTCATCACCGAGTTCGTCGAAGTGGTCGAGGGCCTGCCTCAGCTGCTCAAGCACGCCTCCGGTGTCACCGAATTGGGCGCCATCGTGATGGAGATCGGCCTCGACGAGGACCTGTTGAAGCGAATCTTCAAGCGGCTGGACAAGATCACCAAGGCGTGAGCAGGAACTGTAATCTCCTATGTCGCAGTTCCACTCGGCATGTCTAGGTGGTACCTGCCGGCCGATCCAGACCGCGGTGGCGGTGGAGTCTTTGGAGTGGAGCCCCTCAACGCGAGGCAAAACATCGACGTTGAGCCAGGACAACTCAATCCGGAATTAGCGCGCTGA
>JAGQTR010000284.1 GCA_020438915.1 Mycobacterium sp. | reverse complement strand
CAGATCAACGCCGACTTCTTCGCCGAGCTGGGATCGCCCGGCGGGGCGTCGAAGGTTGGCCAGACCGACAACGATCCGCAGGTAGTCAAGGACCTGCCGCCGCAGGGTGAAGACTGAGAACACGGCCCAGCCCCCTGCCCGCCCGCAATCATCCGGGACCACCGGCCGGCCGCTGAAGTCCAGGACAGTTTCGGGATCGCTTCCGGTGTTCCCTTGGGACACGCTGTCCGACGCGGCCGCAGTGGCGCGCGAACACGGCGACGGCATCGTCGACCTGTCGGTCGGTACGCCCGTGGACCCGGTGGCCCCGGTGATCCGCGAGGCGCTCGCCGCAGCCAGCGCCGCGCCCGGGTACCCGACCACGGCCGGCACACCGGCGCTGCGGGAATCGATCGTCCATGCCCTGCAGCGCAGGCACTCCATCACCGGCCTGGACGCTGACGCGGTCCTGCCGGTGATCGGCACCAAAGAGTTCATCGCCTGGCTGCCGACCCTGCTGGGCCTGGGCGCCCCCGACGCCGTGGTGGTGCCCGAGCTGGCCTACCCCACCTACGAGGTCGGCGCCCTGCTCGCCGGCGCCCGAGTACTGCGGGCTGACTCGTTGACCCAACTTGGGCCCGGATCGCCATCCCTGCTCTATCTGAACTCACCCAGCAACCCGACCGGCAAGGTGCTCGGTGTGGAACACCTGCGCAAAGTCGTCGAGTGGGCCCGGCAGCGCGGAGTGCTCGTTGCCTCCGACGAGTGTTACCTCGGGCTCGGTTGGGATCAGGCGCCGCTATCGATACTGCACCCGCAGGTCTGCGACGGTGACCACACCGGGTTGCTGGCCGTGCACTCGCTGTCGAAAACGTCCTCGCTGGCCGGCTACCGCGCTGGATTTGTCGCCGGTGATCTCGAAGTAGTGGCCGAACTGCTCACCGTCCGCAAGCATGCCGGCATGATGGTGCCCGCCCCGGTGCAGGCCGCGATGGTCGCCGCCCTCGACGACGACGAACACCAGCAAGCCCAGCGGGAGCGCTATGCGCGTCGCCGCGCCGCCCTGCTGCCGGCGCTGCGGTCAGCCGGTTTCACCGTCGAGCTCTCCGAGGCCGGACTTTATTTGTGGGCGACGCGCGACGAGCCGTGCCGTGACAGCGTTGGCTGGCTGGCCCAACGAGGAATCCTCGTCGCGCCCGGGGAGTTCTACGGACCCCGCGGAGGCCGGCATGTGCGGGTGGCGCTGACGGCCACCGATGAACGCATCGCCGCGGCAGTGGCGCGGTTGGCGGATCCGGCGCGCTGAAGCACCGTGGCCGTCGCAGAGCGCGCCCGAATCACTGGCGTTCGGTCGCGCGCAGCCCGAGCGCGAGGACCAGACGTTCGTCGGCGTCCCCCAGCGAGGTCGTGAGCAGCTTCTCGATCCGGCGGATGCGGTATCGAACCGTATTCGGATGCACATGCAGCTGCCGCGCCGTGGCGGCGATATCGCCGAACCCGTCGAGATAGGCCCGCAGGGTAGCGGCCAGCATCGGGTCTCGCGCGCACAGGTCGCGCACCCGCGGGTCCACCAGACGAGGCTCGGCGGCGACATGCGAGACGATTTCGTCGAGAAGGACCGTCGTGCGGGCCTCGTCCAGGGAAGTGACCAGGCCGATGGCAGCCGGGTGGCGTTCGGCGCTGTCGAACACCCGATCCACCTCGGTACGCACCGCCGCGACACCGGCCAAGCCGGCCAACGGGGCAGCCGTCACTGCGCGGAGGTCCACACCGAGCTCACGGCGCAACGCAGAGACCACGCCACGCGCCCACGACGTGACCGCTGCCGCCGCCGCAATCTTCGGCAGCAGGACGTAGACCCGATCGCCGGCGGAGGTGACCTGGGAATCGGCGCGAAACGCGCTGGCATTCAACGCGATCACATCGGAGGGCACCGCCTCGCCCACCCCGCCGAAGCCGACGAGGGCGGCGCGCGCGTCGGCGGGAATGCCCAACGCGCGGGCGAGGTCGCCGACGTCGTCGGTGTCCCGGCCCATCATGCCGAGCAGCTGCTGTACCCGAGCGCCGTGCTGCGACGGCGCCGCCGCCAGCTGGGACAGGATGCGGGCCGCCAGCACCGCGCCGCCCCGCAGAATCTCTTCGGAATCTTCGGCCAGCGGTGTCGAGCCCTGCTGGAGCCAGATTGTCCCGGCGAAGGTGGGGTTGCGGCGCGCATCGGCCGCGCGCAGATGCACACCGACGGCGAGGCGGGGCCGCAATCCCAGCTCTGGGCGTTCCTCGACGCTGACCACCTCCGTACTGGACCGCAGCGCGTCGAAGATGCCCCACTGCCCGATCCATTGCAGATGTTCGGGAGGTCCGGCGCGCCCCAGGATGGTCAGCCGACGCAACTCGTCGGCTTCCTCGCTGGATGCCGAGTAGGCCAGCATGCGGTTGTCGGCGTCCTCGATGCAGATCATTCCGCGAGTGCGGTCGGCGATCGATTGGGCCAGGCCGAATAGGTCCGTGCCGGAGCCGTGCTGCGCATCGTTGCGATCGCCATGATGTTCGAGTGCATAGTTGACCAGGCGGTACAGGTGTTCCCAGCGAGCCCGCGGATCCACCGCGACGACCGCCGCACCGAGCGCAACCGCGCGGGCCACCGCAGTCGAGGTGGGTTCCTTGACGAAGATTGCCGCCGGTCGCCCGGTGTGTTGTCCGAGCCAGCCGACGGCCTCGGCGTCGGATACGCCGAGCAGGAACAGCAGATCGGCCGACCCGGGCCCGGCCGCCAGTCCCAGCCGCAGGTCGTCGGCGTCGATAAGGGCCACCGAGCTGACCGGCATGTCGAGTCCGCTGGGTGCCTCAACCAGCGTGACCATGGTGCGGTCCAACGCCAGCAGTAACTGCCCCAAGCCCAGACCCACCGCCGCCACCACAACACTCCTTTTGTCGGATTGGACTATTAAGTGTGCCAGGGCTTGTCCGATCAGCCATCGGATATCGCGGCGCGAACGGGCATTCTTGCAGCATGGACGCGATCGCTGCGATTACTCAGGTGCCGGTGCCTCAAAACGAGCCGATTCACGACTACGCCCCAGGATCCCCGGAACGCGCCAGGCTTTCCGACGCGATCACCGGCCTTGCCAGCGGCCCGATCGATTTGCCGCACGTCATCGGCGGCGAGCATCGGATGGGTGCCGGCGCCCGCGGCCATGTGGTTCAACCGCACCGGCACGCAGCGCGACTGGGCACCTTCACCAACGCTGACCATGCCGACGCCAGCGCTGCGGTCGAGGCAGCGATGGCGGCCAAGAAGGAGTGGGAGGCCACCCCGTTCGACGAGCGGGCAGCGGTTTTCCTGCGGGCCGCGGACCTGTTGGCCGGACCGTGGCGGGAGAAGATCGCGGCGGCGACGATGCTGGGCCAGTCCAAGAGTGCCTATCAGGCAGAAATCGACTCACCGTGCGAGCTCATCGACTTCTGGCG
>JAGQTR010000283.1 GCA_020438915.1 Mycobacterium sp. | reverse complement strand
TCCGTCAACCGAAGTAGCATAGCCGGTCGCATTGACGGACGGGGCGACACTTCCTGCCTTAAACTCTTCGTCCATCGAGTGGGTATTGATCGCGGAACTAACGGGTGGTGAACCCCCGTCCGCGATATTCCCGGCAGCTCCCTGCAGTCCAGAAGCCACCTCGATATTGCCCGCCAATTCAGCAGTGTTAGTCGACACAGCTGTCGCATTTTCTGCGAGTCCCTCGGCGATCCGTGCTTCTATCAATGCCACCCGAGCCTCCGACGAAAGGGTTGCGTCCGAAGCAATTGCTTCACAGTCGATTTGAACTTGCTCGGCAGTAGCATTTACATGAATTTTCGTTCTCACGACTGACGCTTCCATGCTACGAAGCTTCTTTGCAATGTCGTCGGCGACCGTTGCATCACCTTCGTGTTTATCGATGAGAGCGCTAGCTTCGGCGCGAGCCGCCTCGGCTCCCCCGCCCTCCCATGCGTCGGACAATGCCATCATTTGTGCCTGCAGCGTCGGGACTACCGACATCCGAATATGGCTTGCGAGCGTTTCGAACTCCACCGCAGCTTGGGCTATGACCTCCTCATCGACCTGGGGCCATGCAGGTGGGACGACGCTCAATCTTCCGTATTCGCCGTTGTGGCGTTCAGAATCCCACCAACTCACAGCACGGCCTTACACGCGGCGGTCAGACCACCGCCAAGCGACGTGACGGTCGTCCACAACAGCGCATCATCCTGCGTATAGGCAGGAATCCTGTCAGCGAACAACTGCATATATTCGGCGCGCGTAACGAGCAGATCCGCCATGATAGAACTCTTCGCGGATTCCGCGATTGCGCGCACGCCCGCCGCGTCGCGCATTATTACTTCGCGCGCCGCATTGTTGAGAGCTCGCTGGCTAGGGGTCCATTTCGCGGCTGGGATTGTGGAATCCGTCGCTGCCCAACCTCTGAGTTGTGACCTTTGACGGTCGATCAGTTCCACAAATTTTGTGCACGCCGGGTCCCCGTCAGCGAGGAATGGCCTCAAGGCGGCAGGTTCGGGAACTAAGGAGCGAGTTCTGAGTTCTCCGTTGTTCGTTGCGGGTAATAGCGGCACTACGCTGCACATATACGTGACCGCAGTCCCGAAGTTACCGGCGACCCCAGCGATCAGACCGTCCGACTCAACGTAATTCGGAACTCGCTCGACGTATGAGCGCAGGTAGACGATCGTCTGCGCAATCAACTCCTGAATTACGACATCTCTCGCTTTAGGCAGCATCGCCTCGTATTGATCGGCAGCCATAACCATGGCTTCGCTCACCTGAGAGAAGATCGCACGTTGCTCGGGCGACCAAGCAGTCGCGGGGACGCCTCTATTGGACGCGGCCCACTTCTCCTCATTCGACGCAAGTTTGTTCGAGACCACAATCCACTCATCGCACACAGGATCCTTCTCCCGCAGCAATCCAACGGTGCGGTCTACGCCGTCGTCGGCCGGCGTCGCCGTCCCCGCACCGGGGCCATGGTTCGCCTTCCAAACCACCAAACCGATCACTACCGCAATGACCACGACTAGAGACAGGCCCAGCCCCATCCACCTGCGGCGATTGGCGGATGAATTCGGCAATGATCGATCCTGCGCCGACGGCGACGGGCCACCCAAAGGCGGCATGGTCATGGTTCTACCTGCACCTGCCGCCCAAACGAACGCTCCACATGGTTTGCGATCCTACCGAGCAGCTTTACCGACCCCTGACACGAAATCTTCGACAGCAATCAGGTTGCCCGGCTGGTAGGTCGGTCGTCACTGGGAGACCACCCTTGGCGCGCGCTCAGCGACAAGCTCGCGCCCACCCGGCATCAACCGAGAACGATCGAGTCCCCCTGCACGGTGATAGCTTCCGATGCCAATGGCTGCGTGGCGGGACCGTTGACCACAGTGCCGTCGAGGCTGAACTTGCTGCCGTGACACGGACAGTTAATCGTCCCGTCGGCCACCTTGTTGATCAGGCAGCCGGAGTGGGTGCACACCGCCGAAAATGCCTTGAAATCTCCGGCCTCGGGTTGGGTCACCACCACCTCGCCGACGACGATGCCGGACCCGACGGGCACATCGGTCGTCTTGGTGAGTACATCGGGTGCCGCCGTGGCTGCGGACACAGAATCGGAAGCAGGACCGGAACCCGCACCAGAACCCGACCCGGAATCGGATCCGCCACTGGAGCAGCCGGCCAATGCAGCGGTCGCCAGGCCGACCCCGGCCCCAGCGAGCACCGTCTTGCGCGGAACCCGCACCTCATCGATATTCATCGCAACCCTTTCCTGACAGCGTCACACGTGTTAGCCCGGCAGCACCGGCAGAGCGCCGGCTATCATCAGCGGCCGAACCTCGGTCCACCCCGGGTCACCCTCGGCGGCCGAACCGGAGAGTTGAAGCACTCCGCGCCCGTCGGCGACGTAGACCGCCGACGGGTTGGCCACCACCGTCGTCACCGGCATCAACAGGTTGCGGCTTGGGCCATCGGAATTCACCCCGTCAAGGTTGACGTAGGACACCGGGTTCCGGCCGTCGGTGCGGGTGACGACGATGTCATCGCCGGTGCGCCAGGACAGCGACACCACCGTGTCGCGCAGTCCGTAGCCCAACCGTCGCGGAAACGTCAGCGCGTAACCCCCGCCTGGGGTCTGCTCGACACCGGCGAGTATCACCCGCCCTCCGATCACCATCGCGGCGCGGGTGCCATCGCGGGACAGCTGGAGTTCGGTGATCTCGCCGGGGAATCGTGTCGACACGGCGATAGAATCCACGGGGATTCGAGCGGGTTGCCCCGAGGCATCCTGAATGACGCGCACCACGTTGATGCCGTCGACGACGACCCATATCGCGTCGTCGAGCGACCAGGTGGGCCGGGTCAGGCTGCGTCCCTCGATGGCCTGAGAGGCGATGCCGTCCAGCGGTCCCACCCACAGCGAGGATGCCATGTCGGGAGCGCCGGGCCGCAGAGTGACGATCGAGGCGACCACCTGACCGGTCCGCGATAGCGCCGCGGCAGTCTGTCCCGGCATCTGCCCGAACGACCCTGCCACCCGGGGCGACCGCTCACCGTCGAGCCGCACCAAGGACCCGCCAACGAGTGCGTGCAGCCCCGCTGCTGCGCCGTCGGCGGCGCCCGGGTCGGTCGCGGCGACGTCGGCAGTGTCCCACCCATCGGCGAACCGGTCATCCAGCGCGGCGCCGTCGGCGTTGATCACGTACGGCCCGTTGATGCCGGCCCGGGACAGCGTCCAGATGAGCTGCGCGGCAAGCAGTTGTCTGCTGTGGGGATCGGTGGTCGATAGGTTGTCCAGGTCGATGCGGGCACCGCCGTAACCGCGCCCGACACCGGTCTTCCCCCCGTCGGCGCGGGTCACCGGTCCGCGTAACTTCAGCGGCGGCTCGAGCAGGTTACGTACCGTTTTGACCATCTCCGGTCGCGGGCCCGCGATCAGCTTGCTGACCAATTCGGTGGCCAGTTGGTCGGGGTCGGAGACCGCGACGTACCGCGGATCGGGCACCACGGTCTTACCCGTCGGGTCGGCGAAGTAGAGGGTGCTTCGTTTGTAGGTGTCCTGAAACTGCTGCCAGTCGAGGAAGACCCCGTTGGGCAGACGGTCGATACGCCAACCATCGGAGGTCTTGACCAGTTCGATCGGACCCGGGTCGGGTAACCCGCCCTCGCCCGTCTCGAACACCCCCATGTCCGACAGCGAGCCCAGGATGTCGGCGCGCATGGAAACCGAAACCTTCTCCGGCCTTCGGGTCTCGACGAACACCACGTTGTCGATCAGCAGCGCGCTACCCGCGTCATCCCAGCTGCTGGATGCCGATTCGGTGAGAAATTGGCGCGCGGCCAGGTGCCGATTCGCCGGATCGGCTGTCGCCTTGAGGAACTCACGCAGCAGAACGTCGGGGTCCATCCCCGGGGTGGGTTTAGGCAGGCTCGGTGGAGCCGGCCGGCCGACGGTGCCGATGGCCTGCGGGGAGGAGGAGCTGGGCACCCCGGCACAACCGGCGAGGGCCAGCACTACCATCGACAGCCACATCGCCGCCAAGACGCGCATCACACGCTCTCCTCTGCCGGTTCGCGATCGCGCGCCGGTCGCCCCGAGGCACCCGCCACGGTCTCGATCGGCTTGACAGGCAGCGGGCTGCTGGTGACTTTGTGGCCGCGGACCAGCGGCAGCGTCAACCGGAAGCAGGCGCCCTTGCCGGGCTCGCCCCAGGCCTCGAGCCGGCCCTGGTGCAGCCGGGCGTCCTCGATGCTGATCGCCAACCCCAGGCCGGTCCCGCCGGAGCGGCGGACCCGTGACGGGTCGGCCCGCCAGAAGCGACTGAACACCAGCTTCTCTTCACCGGGGCGCAGGCCCACGCCGTAGTCACGCACGGTCACGGCGACGGTGTCCACGTCGGCGGCCATCCGGATGCGTACCTCTTTGTGCTCGGCGTGGTCGATCGCGTTGGCGATCAGGTTGCGCAGGATCCGCTCCACGCGGCGGGCGTCGACTTCGGCGATGACTTCCTCGGCGGGAAGGTCGACGATCACCTTCACGGTAGCGCTCTCGGCGAGGTGACCGACATTGTCCAGCGCGCTCTTGACGATGGACCGCAGGTCGACGGCCTCGACGGCCAATTCGGCGACACCGGCGTCGTGGCGGGAGATCTCGAGCAGATCGCTGAGCAGCGACTCGAACCGGTCCAACTCGTTGACCATCAGCTCGGTCGAGCGCCGCAGCGCGGGATCGAGCTCCTCGGCGTGGTCGTGGATCAGGTCGGCGGCCATCCGTACCGTGGTCAGCGGTGTCCGCAGCTCGTGGCTGACGTCGGAGGTGAAGCGGCGTTGCAGATTGCCGAATTCCTCGAGCTGGGTGATCTGGCGCTGCAGACTTTCGGCCATGTCGTTGAACGACACCGCCAGTCGCGCCATGTCGTCCTCACCGCGCACCGGCATGCGCTCTGCCAGGTGGCCTTCGGCGAACCGCTCGGCGATGCGCGACGCCGACCGCACCGGCAGCACGATCTGGCGAGACACCAGCAGCGAAATCGCGGCCAGCATCCCGAGCAGCACCACCGCGCCGGTAGCCAGCGTTCCGCGCATCAACGCGATCGTGGATTCCTCGTTGTTCAACGGGAAGATCAGGTAGAGCTCGAGATTGGCCACCGGCGACGGTGTCGGGCTGCCGATCAGCAGGGCCGGCCCGGAGAAGCCGTCGGTGTGCACGGTCGAGTACTGGTAGCTGACCTGCCCGGCGTTGACGAAGTCGCGCAACGTGTTGGGTATCTGGTCGACAGGACCGGCGGCGGTGGCCGCCCGCGGGCCGTCACCCGGCACGATCAGCACCGCATCGAAGGCACCCGCAAGCCCCGAACCGGAGTCGGCCTTGCGGTCGATCAGCGTGTTGCGCGCCAGCTGCAGGCTGCTGTCCAGCGAGCGGGTTTCTTCACCGCCGACGATCCCGCTGACGGTGGGGCGGGCGCGTTCGATCTCCTCGGTCGCGGCGCGGACCTTGACTTCCAGGATGCGGTCGGTGATCTGGCTGGTCAGGACGAACCCGAGCACCATGATGACCGCGAGCGACAGGCCAAGTGTCATCGTGACCACCCGCAGCTGCAGCGAGCGCCGCCAAGCCAAGCCCAACGCCCGCCCCATCGCGCCCAGGCCACGGACCAGTGGGGCAGACCGCCGGTGGATTCGCCGTCTCGAACCGAAGATCACGACCACCGCCGGGCGGCTGGGATCACGGAGGTCCGGCCTTGTATCCCACTCCTCGAACGGTGAGCACCACCTGCGGGTTCTCCGGGTCTTTCTCGACTTTGGCCCGCAGACGCTGGACATGCACGTTCACCAAACGGGTGTCAGCGGGGTGACGGTAACCCCACACCTGTTCGAGCAGCACATCACGAGTAAACACCTGACGGGGTTTGCGTGCCAGCGCCACCAGCAGGTCGAACTCCAGCGGGGTCAGCGAGATCTGTTCGCCCAGCCGGGTCACCTTGTGCGCCGGGACGTCGATGTCGACGTCGGCGATCGAGAGCATCTCGGCGGGCTCGTCCTCGTTGCGACGCAGCCTGGCCCGGACTCGTGCTACCAGTTCCTTGGGCTTGAACGGCTTCATCACATAGTCGTCGGCACCCGATTCCAAACCCAGCACCACGTCGACGGTGTCGGTCTTGGCGGTCAGCATCACGATGGGCACGCCGGAATCCGCACGCAGCACCCGGCACACGTCGATGCCGTTCATCCCGGGCAGCATGAGGTCCAGCAGCACCAGATCGGGCCGCAACTCACGCACGGCCGTCAGCGCCTGGGTGCCGTCACCGATGACCGCGGTGTCGAAACCCTCCCCGCGCAGCACGATGGTGAGCATCTCGGCGAGCGAAGGGTCGTCATCGACGACCAGGATCCTTTGCCTCATGGTGTCCATGGTGTCACCAGAATGCGATAAAGCGCGGATACCACACCGAGAGATTTCCATGTTCACCGGATGCCGGATGCCATTGGCCCGGCCCAGAGGGTCACCTTGGGCGCTGCGGCGCGAACTTCTGCTTGCTCAGCCCGGCGTATTCCGCGCCGATCTGCTGGATCTGGGCGCCGATGGCGTTGAGTTCGGCGTTGGCTCTCGACAGGATCGCGCGGAGTTGGCCCAGGCCCTTGGACACGATGAGCATGACCTGGCCGTCCTGGCCGTCCGGCACCGACGATGCGGCGCTGACCACCCAGTCGCGGACCTCGCCTAGTTCTGCGCGTCCGGCAGTGACTATCTGAGCGGACTTGGCGATCTCGGCTGCCAGCCTGGCGTCGAGGTCGGCCAGCTTGCCGAACACCTGCGCATGCTCGGCGTTGACAGTGCCGTAGGCTCTGGCCGCGCCACCTGTCCAATGTTTCCCCGGATCGGCGGATTCGACCTCGGTCTTCAGCCGGCGAAGGACGGCACCGCCGTCGAACTGCGCGCCCGTGGCGGGATCCCCTTGACCGAACGTCCGCAGTGCCCGCGACCATGTCGCTAAGAATCCCTCGAGCGGACCCACGGCATCGAGGGTACGGCTCATCGACTCCGGTCTACCTCGCGTCGATGATGTCGCGCTGCTGCCTGATCGACTGGGCCACCTCGTAGCCGATCTGTCGCACGCTGGCCATCAGCGGATTCGTCCCGAACGCCGCTGACGCCGAATCGACGCCGCCCGAAACGACCCAGCCAAGCCACCGGCTGCCGGCCACTACGTCGTGGGCGGCTTTGGCCTCGGGGTCATCATCGGTCGCGCCCTGGTCATGGGCGAGTGCCAGTACGAGCTGGCAGCGTGAATAGTCCGCACCGTCAGGGTCCTTGACGACGGGGTTTGTCCACCAGTGGTCGAACGGGATTCGTGAACCACGGTCGATCCGTCCACCGTCCCTCGTGCGGATCGGAACGGGCGGATACAGGTCCAGTTTGGGGATGTACGCGCCGTGACGGTTCGGTCCGGTCCCGATGTTCATCAGGGTCAGACACGCCGCGGAAGACACTGTCTTGGGATGGGTCACGCCGGCGGTATCCACCCAGGTGAGCACGTCCTGCAGGCCGAGCTGGTCGAGCAACGCGGGCGTCTTCTCGCTGCGATGGATGAGCGCACAGATGTGCACTGCGATGTCTCGCGCCGCGACGAGCCTGCCTTCGTCGAATTGTCCACCTGCTGACCTCAACTGGTCGACGCGAGCGTCCATCTTCGCGAGCAGCTCGTCGCGGGTAAGAGTTTCAACAATCATCGATCCCCCTGGTACTGCATTCGCCGCTGACGCGGCAACCCCATGTGCAGCGTACGTGTCAATTCGCTGTTGTGTGGTCGTCTCGGCGTTACTGCAACCTGGCGGCCAGATCCCCGGCGTCGACGTCAGGACCGACCACTGCCCACCGGCCACCCCAGTTGGCGGCGGCCAGCTCGGCGTAGACCGCCGACGTGCGGCGTTGCAGGCCGTCGTCGCGTTCGTAGGCGTCGCGGCGGCGGGTGGAGTCCGCTGCGGCGCGGTCGACCGCGCGCTGCGCCGCCAAACTGGTCGGAACGTCGAGAAGCAACTGCCAGTCCGGGGTGGGCAGCCGCAGCCGCCCGTACTCGAGGTCTGCCACCCAGCCCACCACATCTCCGTGGGCTCCCTGGCCGAGCCGGGCCGCGCTGTAGGCGGCGTTGGAGGCCACGTAGCGGTCGAGGATGACCACCGAGTGGGTCGTTGCGAGGTGTTCGATGTCGCCCTTGGCGTCGGCGCGGTCCATCGCGAACAGCACCGCCATCGCATACACCGACTCGGCGAGGTCACCGTGGCCGCCGTGCAGCGCCTCGGCCGCCAGGTCGGCTGGCACCGAAGCCCCGTAGCGCGGGAACGCGAGGGTGGCCACGGTGTGGCCGCCGGCTTGCAACGCCGATCGCAGACCGTTGGTCAAAGTGCGCTTGCCGGCGCCGTCGACCCCCTCGATCACGATGAGCACCAGTCGAGACTAGCGCTGCTCAGCGGGCCAGGCTGGACTGCAGCACGACGGTGTCGCGGGGTGGATCCAGAAACACCCTGGTGCTGCGACCTTCGGCGCCGAAGGCCATGTTGAGTTCGACGCCGGTCCGGAACGGCCCGGGTGGCAGGTCCGGCTCCAGCACCTTCTGCACCGCGGGCCGTAACTTGGTTTCCTTTGACTCATGTTGTGTCACAAGCTTATCCATGGTCTCAGGTGCCACCTGAACGACAGCGTCGATCCACTGCAGTTGCAGTTTGGACTGCGGGGCGGCGTGGCCCCAGGTGATCCAGGACGCTGATACCGGGTCACCCAACGGCGGAAAGGTCTCGGTGAGTGCCGCGGTGTCGTGGCGGACCGCCGGCGGGGGTGGCGCGGTGGGCTCGGGCTCCTGTTGGTGTTGCTGGCACGCGGTCAGCAGGACCCCGATCATGACGAATCGGGCGCGCAATCCGACCGTGTGGGTCGTGTTGCGCGCCCGATTCACCCTCATCAGATCAGTAGCGGTAGTGCTCCGGCTTGTATGGGCCTTCCACCGGCACGCCGATGTAGTCGGCCTGTTCCTGCGTCAGACGGGTCAGCTTCACGCCGATCTGCTCCAGGTG
>JAGQTR010000014.1 GCA_020438915.1 Mycobacterium sp. | reverse complement strand
GTTCCAGGTGAAGATCGGCATCCGGAACATCGTCATGCCGGGTGCGCGCATGCACGCCACCGTCGTGATCATGTTGACCCCACCCAGGATGGTGCCCAGGCCGCCGACGGCCAACCCGAGAATCCACAGATCGCCGCCGGCGCCGGGACTGTGGATTGCGTCGGAGAGCGGTGCGTATGCGGTCCAGCCGAAATCTGCGGCGCCGGTGGGGGTGATGAACCCGGACAGCGCAATCAGTGCGCCGAACAGGAACAACCAGAACGACAGCGCATTCAGGCGTGGGAACGCGACATCGGGTGCACCGATCTGCAAGGGCAGCACCAGGTTGGCGAAGCCGAACACCACCGGTGTGGCGTAGAAGAGCAACATCACCGTGCCGTGCATGGTGAACAGCTGGTTGTACTGCTCGTTGGATACGAACTGCAGACCTGGCACTGCGAGTTCGGCGCGGATGAACAAGGCCATCAGGCCGCCGATGAAGAAGAAGGAAAAGCACGCGACCAGGTACATCAGGCCGATCAACTTGTGGTCGGTGGTGGTCACCAGCTTGTAGATCAGGTTGCCCGTGGGGCCGAGCCGCGCCGGGAACGGGCGTTGTGGCTCGAGTTGCTCAAGTTGGGGTACTTCAGCGGTCATAGGAATCTGCCACCCTGAGCTCCTCGCCCTGCGACGCCTGCTGTTTTTACAAATGTTTCTCGTTTAAACGTTAGATCACTGGCAGGCATTCGGAAACCCCGGGGTCGGTCGGTGCCGCTCGTATCGGTGAATTAGGGACTTCTGGCCCTGCCGTCCGGACGATGGGAAGAATAGTGTGACGGCCAGTTGCAGATAAATGAGAGGCGCACAGCGATGAACCAATTGACTGCACTGGAGGCTGGGTTTCTCGAGGCGGAGGACTCCGACGGGCACGTGAGCCTGGCGATCGGCGGAGTTGCGGTGCTGGAGGGCCCGATCCCCGACTACCACTCACTGGTCGCGACGCTCGGCCCGAGAATACTTGCCTGCCCCCGCTTCGCCCAGCGCCTGCGGTCCCGTCCGTTCGACCTCGCCGCGCCCGACTGGGTTGCCGACAGCGCCTTCGACATGTCCCATCACATGCTCCGAATCTCAATACCGGCTCCCGGCGAGGATCAGGAGTTGTTCGACCTGATCGCTCAAATCATGTCCTGGAGGCTGGACCGGACTCGCCCGCTCTGGGAGCTGTGGATCATCGAGGGCCTCAGCCATAACCGGTGGGCCCTGTTGATGAAGGTTCACCACTGCATCGCCGACGGTGTGGCGATCTCGCACATGTTCGCCGGACTCTCCGATGCCGGACTCGGCGAGAGCTTCAGCGGTCGGGCACACCCGTCCGCCACGCCGGGATCGGCCGACTTGCGGCCGGTGCCTTCTCCGGAATCACCGCCGGCAGCCAGGACGGATTCGATGGGCTGGATCGGCCAATGGTGGCGGATATCTGCCGCGATGGCCAAGACAGCCCGGGACGCCGCGGGACTCGCGGTCGGCCTGCTGCGTTCGGCGCCGTCATCGCTGAACGGACCGATGAGCAGTCTGCGCAGGTACAGCGCGGGACGCGTCTCGCTCGCCGATGTCCGGCAGGTGTGCAAGGTATTCGACGTCACCATCAACGATGTCGCTCTGGCTGCGCTGACCGAGAGCTACCGCGCCTCGCTGATCCGGCGCGGCGAACAGCCGCGGCCGGATTCGCTGCGCACCCTGGTGCCCGTGTCGACGCGCCAACCCGATGCAGCCGGCGAGATCGACAATCGCGTCTCGATGATGCTGCCGTGCCTACCCGTGGAAGAGGACAACCCCGTCCGACGGCTGCGGGCCGTCCATGCCCGGCTCCACAAAGCCACGCCGACCGGCCAGCCGCGCCCCGGTGACGCGGTGATCTCGGCGGTCGACCACCTACCGTTCAGCCTGACCGCGTGGGCGGTACGGCTGCTGACCCGGTTGCCCCAGCACGCGGTGGCGACTCTCGCGACCAATATCCCGGGCCCGAGTCACTCACTGCGAATTCTGGGTTGCGCAGTCACCGAAGTGATGCCGATTCCGCCGATCGCGATGCAGTTGCGTACCGGGGTGGCCATTCTCAGCTATGCCGACGATCTGTACTTCGGCATCCTCGGCGATTTCGAGGCCGCGGTGGACGTCGGCGAACTCGCCCGTGGTGTCGAGATTGCAGTGGCTCGGTTGGTGACTCGCAGCAAGAAGCCTCGACCGGAGCGTGACCACCACGGCTTGTCGCTGGTGGTGAACGCCTGAGCCCGCTCACCGGGCCGATACAGTTACCATCCGCGGCGATGCGGCTGCGAGCCCACCAGTTCACCGCGGCCGGCAACCTCGCGGCTGCGATAGACGATGTAGGGCCGGAACAGATAACCGATCGGTGCGCTGAACGCGTGTACCAACCTCGTGAACGGCCATAACGCGAACAGCGCCAGGCCGATGAGCACGTGAATCTGGAAGTACAGCGGCGCTTCCTCCATCAGGTCACCGCGGGGCTGCAGAATCCAGATGGAGCGGAACCACACCGATACCGTCTCCCGGTAGTTGTAGGCTTCGCCAACGACTCCGGAACCGAGTGCGGTGGCGGCTAACCCGGCGACGATGGCTGCCACCAGCACCACATACATCAGTTTGTCGTTGGCCGTAGTGGCCATGAAGACCGGGCCGGTGGTGCGTCGTCGATAGATCAGCAGCCCGATACCGACCAGCGTAGCCACGCCGGCAATGGACCCCAGGATGACTGCCTGCAGGTGATAGGCGTGCTCGCTGAGACCCACTGCGTGCGTCCATGACTCGGGGATCACCAGACCGATGATGTGTCCGAAAACGACGACCAGAATGCCGAAGTGAAACATCGGGCTCGCGACGCGCAGCAACCGCGACTCGTAGAGCTGTGACGAACGGGTAGTCCAGCCGAACTTGTCGTAGCGGTACCGCCACCAGGTGCCGACCACGACGGTCGCCAGCACGACATAGGGTACGACGTTCCAAAATAATTCGCCTACTCTCACGTCACTGGTCTCCTTCGGTCCGTCTCGGCGGCACTGTCAAGGTGAACGGTTGCAGACCAACCGATTCCACCGGCGGGCCGGCCTGAGCCAGTCGCTGTGCCCGCCGCACCTCCTGGTCGGTGGCGGCCGGCAGTGTTGCGCACACTGCGCTGACGGCGTACGCGTACGGCGACTCCCGTTCCGCCAACGCGTCGCGGACCACCTCGATCGGCATCCGATGCTCGATCAGCAACCGCCGTCCGGCCACGGGATCGACCGTAGCCGCGAACTCGAGAACGACCGGCAGGTGATCGGGGGCTTCGTCGCCGGGTGGGGGGACACCTGCGGCCCGGTAAGCCTGGGCGAACGCGTGTATCTCCGCGCCCCGGTTTCTGGTGTCGCCACTGGTCCAGTAGGTGAGATACATCGTGGACCGCCGTCGCAGATCGAAGGTCTCGACATAGTCGGCGGCAGCGGCTATCGGGTCGATGTCCACCAACGATGCGACCGTTTGGGCCAGCAGGCCGGCTTGGGGTGCGCGGATGGGAACCATCAACTCTTCGACTAGCTGCAACCGCTCGGCGAGCCGTTCGTCGGGGTAGGCCAGCAGCAGTGAGGCGCTCTGCCACACCAATCGGTCCTGCAGTGTTCCGACCGCGTTCGCGCGGTCACGAGTCAGCAGCTTCATCCCGGGAATATCCCCTTCGGCACGCCCCTGCCATCCCAATTCAGCAGGTTCACCCGCGACGGGTTGTCGGCATTGACGGCTATCCCCTCACCGGTCTGCCGCTGTTTGAGCGCATGGAAAGTTTCCACCGCGACCGGCACCGGGCCGCCGCTGGCTTCGCCGAACGGGCCCGACTCGTACATACCCGGCCCGCCGTCGTAGGACAGCGAGCATTCGGTGGCCGACTCCTCGAGGCGGTGGCCCTCTGCCGCATACGCCGACGGAATAACGTAGCGCTCTTCATATTTCGCTATCGCGAGCAACCGGTACATGGCATACATCTGTTCCTCGGTCATGCCGACCGACTCCGGAATCTCCGGCCGGGTCTCCCGGCCCAGGTTGACGTCGCGCATATACGAACGCATGGCCGCCAGTTTGCGTAACACCGCCTCCACGGTGGCGGTGTCACCGGCGGTGAACAGGCCGGCCAGGTACTCGATCGGGATCCGCAGCGCTTCCAGCGCGCCGAACAGGTTGCCCAGTTCCTCTCCGTCGTGCCCGTCGCGGCTGACCGCGTCGACCA
>JAGQTR010000282.1 GCA_020438915.1 Mycobacterium sp. | reverse complement strand
TCCGGCGTGCTCGTTCGTCCGGGATGTAGACAGGGACAGGCCTCAATCGACTCTCTTGCGGATCGATTCTCTCTGCGGATCAGATGGAGCTTATGCGGGAACGCCTCGGCACAACCATGTCCCGGAGCGCGTCGAGTCGGTGCCGCAGGTAGCGGCAGCCCGATGTCTAGGGTGTCGGCGGGGGCGCGTCGACCGGCAGCGGTGCCGGTGGGGGCGAATCGACCGGCAGGGGCGCCGGGTGGGGCACATTGACGGGTACTGGTGCCAGGGGTGGCGCTTGGGTAGCAGGAGCCTGCGGTCCCGTGGAAAGTCCTTGCGGCGGCGTAGCGTCGGCGACCATCGGCCGCTGCGTCAGCAGCAGCAGCGCATCACTACCGCTGACCTCCTGCGTCCGCATTGCGTGCCAGAGATCTCGCAGGTAGGTCAGCCGCGGCTGACTGCGACTCACCGGGGTGTCGGTGGTGCCCGGTGGGAGGTTCTCCGGGCTCAGCAGATGGGGTACGCCCTCGATGGCGGGCTCAGCGGCCGAATTCGTCACGGTTTGGGCGGGCGCCTCGGCCACCGGCGACGGCGACGGCGCAGGTACGGGGGCCGGAGCAGGTATCGGCGGCGGAACTGGAGCCGGATCGGCCGCGGCGGGCGCTGCGGCTGCGACCAGAGCCGCGAACGCTGCGGCCCCGATGATGGAAGCGGTTTTCGCATCGAATACGAACTTCACCGATGTCCCTCCGGTTATACGGTTGCGCGGCTTTTCACTGGTTGCATCTGCCGCGGCCCCGAAATCGTTACACCACAAACCCGCGCAGTCCACTGGTGACTCCTCCAAACTTGGTTCAACTGCTGTCGTCGAAGTCGATATGTGGTGTAGCAATGGGCTACGGCCATTTTTACGCCAAGGAGCCAACTCATGCCGACTCCCCACTTCCCACCCGGATTCGACTTCACCGATCCTGATCTCAACCGTCAGCGGCTGCCGGTCGAGGAGTTGAGCGAACTGCGGCGCGTCGCGCCGATCTGGTGGAATGAACAGAAAGAAGGCGGTTACGGGCCGTTCGGTGACGGCGGCTACTGGGTGGTGACCAAGCACAAGGACGTCAAGGAAGTCTCCATTCGTAGCGACGTGTTCTCCAGTCTCGAGAAGACCGCGATTCCCCGCTACCCGGAGGGTTCCACCGCCGAGCAGATCGAAACCGGCAAGTTCGTCCTGCTCAACATGGATGCCCCACACCATACGCACCTGCGCAAGATCATCGCCCGGGGTTTTACACCGCGCGCTGTCGAACGGCTGCGCGACGACCTCAACGAGCGCGCGCAGAACATCGCCAAGAGCGCTGCCGCCGAAGGTAGAGGCGACTTCGTCGAACAGGTGTCCTGCGAGCTTCCGCTGCAGGCCATTGCCGGGCTGATCGGGGTACCGCTGGAGGATCGCAAGAAGCTATTCGACTGGTCCAACCAGATGGTCAGCGACGAGGATCCCGAGTTCGCGCACTATGACAATCGCAATGCGGCAACCGAACTCATCATGTATGCGATGCAGCTGGCTGCCGTTCGCGCCGAGCAGCCAGGCGAGGACATCGTCACCAAGCTGATCGAGGCCGACGTCGAAGGCCACAAGCTCTCCGATGACGAGTTCGGGTTCTTCATGGTGCTGCTGGCGGTTGCCGGAAACGAGACGACCCGCAACTCGATCACCCACGGCATGGTCGCGTTCACCGACCACCCCGATCAGTGGGAGCTCTACAAGCGGGAACGGCCGACTACCGCGGTAGATGAGATCGTGCGGTGGGCCACACCGGTGACGTCCTTTCAGCGCACCGCGCTGCGGGACTACGAACTGTCAGGCGTGCCCATCAAGAAGGGCCAGCGCGTTGTCATGTCGTACCGATCGGCCAACTTCGACGAGGAAGTCTTTGATGACCCGTTCACGTTCAATGTTCTGCGTGACCCCAACCCGCACGTCGGTTTCGGCGGCACCGGCGCCCACTACTGCATCGGCGCCAACCTGGCCAGGATGACCATCGAGCTGATGTTCAACGCCATCGCCGATCACGTCCCCGATCTCACGGCTATTGGCCAGCCCGATCGGCTCCGCTCGGGCTGGCTCAACGGCATCAAGCACTGGCAGGTCGACTACACCGGAGAGTCGGCGTGCCCGGTCCGGCACTAGCACTGGGATAGTCGATGATCGAGCGCCAGTAATCCTCGGGGATCTCGCCGTTCGATCGCAATACGATCGCCAGCCCGGCGGCCATCGCAACGCCCAGCAGACCGAGCCACAGCCCTGCCAGTCCGATGGCCACCCACAGCCCGGTGGTGAGCATCGGCCACGGCGACAGAATCGCCAGCGCCGGGGCGAAGAAGAAGCCGGTACCGATGTACCACGACGAACCCGTGCGATCGCAGATGAGGACGAAACGCAACCAACGCGGGATGTGCTGGTCGCCGGGAATCGGGGGTTGTACCCGCTTGGACTTCGCACGTTGTGATGTCATGACTCCCCTCTTTTCCGGTGTCGATGCTTTCAGCGTGCCGTGCACGGATAGTGTCGGCAATTACCTGCCAGGTAGTGGTTTCGCGCGAACCGCGCGGTCACACTGGTATCCATGACAACTCTGGACGGGCGCGCCGGAGCGCCATCAGCGTTCGGGGCGATGATGCGGCGTTGGCGCCTTCGTCGCCGGCTCAGCCAACTCGATCTCGCACTCGAAGCCGACGTCTCGGCCCGCCACGTCAGCTTCATCGAGACTGGCCGTTCCAGCCCCAGCAGGGCGATGGTGTTGCGGTTGGCCGCCGCACTGGAAATACCCCAGCGGGAACAGAATCAGTTGCTCCTGGCGGCGGGCTTGGCGCCGGTGTATGCGGAGCGGTCACTCGACGCGCCGGACATGGCCGCGGTCCGCGCAGGTGTTCAATGCGTACTGGACGCGTTCGACCCGTACCCCTGCGTCGTCGTGGACAGGGGGTGGTGGATTGTGCAGGCCAACGCGGGTGCGGCGGTACTACTCGATGGTGTCGCACCGCATCTGCTCGAACGTCCCAACGCACTGCGGATCGCGTTGCACCCCGAAGGTCTGGCGCCGAGGATCGGCAATCTCGCCCAGTGGCGAACACATCTGATCGAGCGGTTGCGGCGTGAGGTCGCGGCAAGCGATAGCGAGCAACTCGAGGATCTGCTCGCGGAGATCGATTCCTACCCAGGTGGATCGGTAGAAAACCAGGATCTGGGTGGGGTGGCGGTTCCGCTCGAGCTGTCGACTCCGGACGGACGACCGCTGCGGTTCCTGAGCATGGTGACCACCTTTGGCACTGCCCTTGATCTCACCGCTGCAGAGCTCAGTATCGAAGCGTTCCTACCCGCCGACGATGCCACCGCGGTTGCCCTGCGCTGATCCTGTCCACGAGTAAAGTTGGGCGTCATGCAGACCCGACACGTGATCGGCGTCGCCGCGCTCGGCGGTATTCTCAGCCTGAGCGGGACCGGTTGTTCCACCCCGGAGCCCGCGCTCGGTGGCACCACCGCGACGGTGACCATCGACGGTAGCGAGACCGGTGGGGCGCGGCCGATCCGCTGCTATCAGTCGGGTTGGACCTGGTACATCGAGACGCCCCAGAAAGAGAACGGCTTCACCGCTGTGCTCGAAACGGGTGACGACGTCAGTCCGAAGTCCGTGGACTTACGCGGTGTCGGTGACTTCACCGGAAGTTACTGGGCCAACCACATCGGTAACGCCGAGGTGACGGGCGACGACGGCAAGTTCACGATCAGCGGCTCGGCGGCCGGCAACTTCGACCAAGACCCGATGACGGCCGTCACGGCCAATTTCCGCATCGAAGCCGACTGTTGAGCCGACCCGGCTCAGGCCTGCACGATGATCGGGTCGCCGACGCGGACGGTGTTGAAGTACCAGGCGGCGTTGTCGGGACTGAGGTTGATGCATCCGTGGCTGACGTTGGCATAGCCCTGTGAGCCCACCGACCACGGCGCGGAGTGCACGTACACACCACCCCAGGTGACCCGCACGCCGTACTCCCCGTTGATCAGGTAGCCCTCAGGGTCGTCGAGCGGAATCCCGATGGTGCGGGAATCGAAGGTGACCCTGCGTTCCTTGCTGAGCGCGGTGAACCGGCCGATCGGGGTGGCGAAGCCGGGTTTGCCCATGGAAGCGGGCATCTGCCGTGCAGTTACCCCGTCGACGCTCACGGTGAACGAAAAAGCGCTGAGATCCACTACGCCGACCACGGAGGAACCGGTTTGAAAGCTGGTTGTGTACCCGCCGACCGAGACGTTGATCGGCGTGTGCGCCGGGAAAAACTCGGCAGGGGTCCACTCCACGATGTGATTATCGAGCCAAGTGAATGAGCCGATGGCTCGATCGGACATGCCTGCAGGGGCCACCGTGATCGCTCGCTCCGCCGCGGCCCGGTCGTCGACCGCGCCGCTGAACGTCACGGTCACCGGGTGGACAACCCCGACGGTCTGACCCGCGGCCGGTGACACGGTTGCCACTGTTGCCGAGGAGATCGATCGGGCCGAGCCCGAGGCGATCGGACCCCCTGTCGACAGCCCGGTCAGCATCAACAAAGCACCGATCCACGCCCCGACACGTCGTACGACGCTGTGCGGGAATCGAGTTCGCTGCAGGCGGGCACTGCACACATTGCCATCCTAGTTCACCATGCTCGTTCGGCGCGAGCATATTAATTTGATGCATCACGCCTTGACTTGATGCATCACGGCCTCGACTGTCCAGTGGGTCCGCGATGCATCAAACAAACCAAATCAACCGACGTCTACCTGCACGCCGACATGAACCTCGCCGCCCGCCGCGATCGACCGCACCCGGCCCCCCGAACACTAAACCCGGCACATACCACCCCGAACCCGACATCCTCGCCTGGCTCCGGAGCCTGTGAATATACCGACCTTTGGAACGGTGACAGCACCCTGACCTGCACAGCTACTCCAAACATCGGCATAACCGAAAGGTCGGCATAATCATTGTATTTCGAGGCTGAGAACGAGGACGACCTGGCCAAGGTCGGCTATTCAAAGGAACTCCGGGTGGACCCCCAGATCGTGGTCGGCTTGCGCGTCGATCGCACCGGCTTACCGTTGGAGTACGGCTGCTTCGAAGACAACACTGCCAAAACGACCACGCTTTTACCGATCATCACCGCCTTCGCCCGACGCCACGACTTGGGCGATACCCCGGTCGTGGTGGCCGCCGATGCGGGCATACCCTCAGCGACCAACCTCGCCGCCCTCGATGAGGCCCGGTTGGGGTTCATCGTCGGCTCCCGGGCGGTAAAGGTTCCGATCGATCTGGCATCGCATTTCGTTTGGAACGGTGATGTTTTCGCCGATGGACAGATCATCGACTCCGTCACCCCCCTGGCACGCCAAGAGTGTCGTCAATGACACCGACAAACGTGCCGAGCCAATCTGGAACCCCGATGGCTATTCCGGAGCCGCTGGCTCCTACCCTCGAACAACAGGCCCATCGGCCACGTTAGCTGGCCACCATCATCAATGGCTGTACAGACCGGCTGGCGCGCCTATCACGGATGTTGCGCTACCACGATGGCCAAATCGCCGGCGACACACACCGGCCCCTCGGGAAAGTTAGTCGGCGCGCCACCACGCAGCTCGTCATAAATGTCGAGGGCGGCCCGCGAATAGTTTGGCGGAGCCTCCTCGAGCTGGAGCACCGAAGCGACTGTCAGCATCTGATAAGGGGTTATCCCCATCTCGTGAGCCGCGGTTTCCAGCAATGCGTTATGGCCATAGCGCTTGGCGGACTCAGCAATCAGCGAAGCCAGGATCTCCTGGGGCGAGGCCGCGGGGTTGAAGGTCCATCGACCCGCCGCGATGAGCCCCTCCAACCGTCGATGGTCGCCGGTCATCTCGGTAACCGGACCTGCGGCCCAGGGCGGCACTCCCAATTCGACGGCGGTCCCATCTGCAGCAGCACTGCGAAGAGCGTCGACGGGCACACATTGCTTAACGCCGTTTCGCGGTGCGCAGCTACCGCGTGATATTGCGGTCAACAGACCCTCCTCGACAACCGTGCCTCGTGAGGTGTCAACGGCATCGTCGAGCCGGGCGCCAGGCTCCACGACAACGACGCCGAATCGGTCCTCGGCGGCGGCAAGGTGTTCGAGCGCTTCGCCAGCACCCTCCGCTTGGTGTAGCGCGTAGAAACCCGGCTCGAACCGCCGATCACCATCTGACCTTTGCGCCGCACCACCGAAGGCCTCCGATGACTCGACGACGCCGAGGTCAGCCAACCGCTGTCCAAGCGTTGATACCGAATCCCCGGCGCGGACCTCGACCAGAACATCAGAACGGCCACCACCGGCCGACTGAGCGATGGCGTCACTCTCAAGGATGAAACTCCAGCCGACGGCGATCGTCACGATGAAAACCCACGTAGCCATAGCCAACACTGGCATCCACAAATGGACGTCGTTCCCGGCCTGCCCCTTGTGCGCGCTCACGGACACCCTCGCTCAAAATCAGGTCCGGCACTCTACGCTCGCGCATGAAAATGCCGGCGATCGACACGGTCCCATGGCGCGACCGCAGGGCTGCACTTGATCTACTATTATAGTACGGACGTTCCTGCAACGGAGTCTCACCAGACTGCGCGGCATCTTGACGTCAGACAACAGGCGCGAGATGACGCGCACGGACCGTCGGGCGTACCCACTGCCGTCGGGGATCAGGTTCCACCTGGGCCTCAACTCGACAGTGGCGCCGACGAGAACTGGCGGGATGATCTCGCGAGCGAAGTCCGCAGACAGTCTACTGAGTCGCTACCTACTGTTGCATACAGTAGGTAGCGACCGTTGCTGGGTGCCCTGGTGAGGTGTGTCCGAAACATTCAGCGGGAGTGTGTTTTTGATCCGCACCCGGGCCGACCGAGCATGTGCGATGAGTGCGTGCGGCCGATGAGCCAGCCGTGTGTGTGGACTTTGGACGCGGTTACTCGTAATCTTTCCGTGACCTACGTAGTTAGACCATAGATGTCCCTGGGGTGTGAGGGCTGGTGTTTTGAAAATGAACCGCCGCAACGCGGTATGCCGATCGGCGGGCGCTCTCGTCATAGCGATCGTGCTGGCACTGACATTTGGCGACTCGGCGGGCGTCGGGTGGGCCGACCCGGCTGCCGATGCCTTGGCCCGTCTGACGGAGCTCTCTCGGGAGGCCGAGCGGACCACGGAAGCGGTGTATTCGGCCGAACTAGACCTCGAGGCGAAACTCGCGGCGCAGCGTAGGGCTGAGGATCGTCAACGCGCCGAACTCGAGGTGGTGGCGGCGGCGCAAGCGGTCCTCGGTGAGTATCAGGCCGCCGTGAACCATGTGGCAGCTGCGTCGTACATGGGCGGTTCGACCACCGCGATCAGCGCGGTGCTGACCGCGGAGTCTCCGCAACGTCTGCTCGACGAGCTTTCGTCGAACCGGGTAATGGCCACTCAGATGTCGGACCGCATCAACGCCTTTCGAGCCGCATCCACCCGTGCCGACGACGCCGCGCGCGCGGCGCAATCGGCGGCACTGGCAGCTCGTACTGCCGCGGAGCAGGCGTCCGCCGTCCGCGCAAGCCTGCAATCCAAGCAGAGCCGGCTGCGAGCACA
>JAGQTR010000281.1:6759-6880 GCA_020438915.1 Mycobacterium sp. | reverse complement strand
CCAAGCTGCTGTCCAACATCCGGGAGATCCAGGCCCGCGGCGCCGTGACGGTCGTCATCGCCGAGGAGGGCGACGATACGGTGCGGCCCTACGCCGATCACCTCATCGAAATCCCCTCGGT
>JAGQTR010000281.1:4115-6664 GCA_020438915.1 Mycobacterium sp. | reverse complement strand
CCGCGCAATCTGGCCAAATCCGTCACCGTCGAATAGCGGATTCGGCGCGGTTACGCACCGGTGCGGTCGCTTTGCGCGCCCGATTCGCCAGTAGCGTGGGACTCATGCGGTACTTCTACACAGCCGATGAGATCCGGTCCGCTGAAGCGCCGCTGTTGGCGTCGCTCCCGGACGGTGGGTTGATGCGCCGGGCCGCCGCCGGTCTGGCCGCCGCGATTGCCCGCGAACTCGGCACCGTCAGCGGTCGCACCGTCTGCGCGGTCGTCGGCTCCGGCGACAACGGTGGCGACGCGTTGTGGGCCGCGACGTTCCTGCGTCGCCGCGGTGCCGGTGTAACTGCGATCCTGCTCAATCCGGATCGAGTGAACCGGCAGGCATTGGCAGCGTTCCGACGCGGCGGTGGTCGCATCGTCGCGAGTGTGCCGACGGCAACCGATGTGGTGATCGACGGGGTGGTGGGAATCTCGGGCTCCGGTCCCTTGCGGCCGAACGCGGCCGAGATCTTCGACATGGTCGCAAGGGCGGAGATCCCGATAGTGGCCGTCGATGTGCCCAGCGGCGTCGACGTCCAGACCGGTGTCGCCGACGGCCCGCACGTCGCACCCACGCTCACGGTGACCTTTGGTGGACTCAAGCCGGTTCACGCGCTGGGGGAGTGCGGCCGCGTCGAGCTGATCGACATCGGGCTGGACCTGCCCGCGAGCCGACTGGCGGGGTTCGACGCCGCCGACGTCGCCGCGCGCTGGCCGGTACCCGCGCCCGACGACGACAAGTACACCCAGGGCGTCACCGGGGTGCTGGCCGGGTCGGCGACGTACCCCGGGGCCGCGGTGTTGTGTACCGGTGCCGCGGTGGCCGCCACCTCGGGCATGGTCCGATATGCGGGCAGTGCCGGTCAACAAGTCCTGTCGCGATGGCCAGAGGTGATTGCCACGTCCACTCCGGCGACCGCGGGCCGGGTCCAGGCCTGGGTGGTCGGGCCCGGTCTGGGTACCGATGAGACCGCCGCGGCAGAGCTGCGCTTCGCCCTGGACACCGACCTTCCGGTGATCGTGGATGCCGACGGACTGACCCTGCTGCGTGCGCATCCCGAGCTCATCGAGGGTCGCAACGCCCCCACCGTTCTGACGCCGCATGCCGGCGAGTTCGCGCGACTGGCCGGATCTCCACCGGGGACAGACCGCGTCGGCGCCACCCGCCGGCTGGCCGATCAGCTGGGAGCCACCGTGCTGCTGAAAGGCAACGTCACCGTCATCGCCGAGCCGCAAGGCAGGGTGTATCTGAACGCCGCCGGCCAGTCGTGGGCGGCCACCGCCGGATCCGGGGACGTGTTATCCGGTGTCATCGGCGCGTTGTTGGCCGCAGGTCTGCCGCCCGGCGAGGCTGCGGCCGCGGCCGCATTCGTTCATGCCCGCGCCGCCGATTCGTCCGCGCGGGATCCCGGTCCGGCGCCCGTCCCGACATCTGCCTCGCGAATACTTGCCCATCTGCGAGCAGCGCTGGCTTCCATCCTCTAGAAAGAACCCCATGCCCAACGTTTCCCACCACTCCGCGCTGACCCCCGCCTACACCGGTCGACTGTCCACCACTCCGCTCCCCACGTTGCGGCTCCCCGACGAGGCGATGGACCCCGAACAGACCTACCAGTTCATTCACGATGAGTTGATGCTCGACGGCAGCTCGCGGCTGAACCTGGCGACCTTCGTGACGACCTGGATGGATCCGGAGGCCGGTCGGCTGATGGCCGAGACGTTCGACAAGAACATGATCGACAAGGACGAATACCCGGTCACCGCCGCGATCGAGCAACGCTGCGTATGTATGGTCGCCGATCTGTTCCACGCCGAGGATCTGCGTGACGACGACCCGTCGACCGCCACCGGGGTCTCCACCGTCGGCTCCAGTGAGGCGGTGATGCTTGCCGGCCTGGCATTGAAGTGGCGGTGGCGGGAGAGGTTGGAGAAGGCGGGGAAGGGCGACTGGAAGACCCGCACCCCGAACCTGGTGATGGGTTCGAACGTGCAGGTGGTGTGGGAGAAGTTCTGCCGATACTTCGACGTCGAGGCCCGCTACCTGCCGATGGAGGAGGGGCGCTACGTCATCACACCCGAGCAGGTGCTCGATGCCGTCGACGAGGACACCATCGGGGTGGTCGCGATTCTGGGCACAACGTTCACCGGTGAGCTCGAGCCGGTCGCGGCCATCTGTGCTGCGCTGGACAAGCTGGCTCACGGTGGCTCCTCGAAAGGACCGGATGTTCCGGTGCATGTCGATGCCGCCAGCGGCGGGTTCGTGGTGCCGTTCCTGCACCCCGATGTCGCGTGGGATTTCCGGCTGCCGCGGGTGGTGTCGATCAACGTCAGCGGGCACAAGTACGGCCTGACCTATCCGGGCATCGGATTCGTGGTGTGGCGCAGCGCCGAGCACCTACCCGAGGATTTGGTGTTTCGGGTGAACTATCTCGGCGGCGATATGCCGACGTTCACGCTGAACTTCTCCCGTTCCGGCAACCAGGTCGTCGGTCAGTACTACAACTTCCTGCGGCTGGG
>JAGQTR010000281.1:0-4060 GCA_020438915.1 Mycobacterium sp. | reverse complement strand
GCCCACGAACTGGCCGGCATGGCCGGACCCGACAAGAAGCGGGTGTTCGAGGTGATCTCCGATGGCTCGGCGATTCCGGTGGTGGCATTCAAGCTCGTCGAGGGGACGCCCTACACGGTGTTCGACATCTCCGCACTGTTGCGCGGTTACGGCTGGCAGGTGCCGGCCTACACGATGCCCGACGACGCCACCGACATCGCGGTGCTGCGCGTCGTGGTCCGTGAGGGCTTCTCGGCGAACCTGGCCCGGGCACTGCGTGACGATCTGCTCGAGGTGCTGGGCAAACTGGACAAGGCGGGCATCAGCGGCTTCGCCGACGAGGCGCACTTCGCCCACTGAACCCCCGCCTGGGACAATCGGGTGCAGTGATCAACACCGCGAACATGACCCAGGGCACGCCTACCGCGTCGATCGACCTCGACGCGATCGCCCGCAACGTGGCTACGCTGCGCCAACACGCAGGCTCAGCTGCGGTGATGGCGGTGGTGAAAGCCGACGGCTACGGCCACGGTGCTACCCCGGTGGCGCGCGCCGCGCTGGCCGCAGGTGCCGCAGAGCTCGGTGTCGCAACCCTGGACGAGGCGTTGGCGCTGCGCCGCGACGGCATCACCGCACCCGTGCTGGCCTGGCTGCATACCCCCCACACCGACTTCGCACCCGCGCTGCTGGCCGATGTTCAGGTGGCGGTGTCCTCGGAGCGTGAGGTCGACGACGTCGTCGCCGCGGTGCAGCGCACCGGTCGAACCGCGACAGTCACCATCAAGGCTGACACCGGCCTGAACCGCAACGGGGTCGGGGCGCCCGACTATCCAACGGTGCTGGCAGCACTGCTGCGGGCCCAGGCCGACGACGCGGTGCGGGTGCACGGAATCATGTCGCACCTGGTGCACGGCGACGAGCCGAAACACCCGCTCAACGACCTGCAGGCGCAGCGGCTGACCGGCATGGTGACCACGGCGCGTAAGCATGGGCTGCGCTTCGATGTGGTGCATCTGAGTAACTCGCCCGCGGTCCTGACCCGCCCCGATCTGGCGTTCGACATGGTGCGCCCGGGTATCGCGGTGTACGGTCTGAGCCCGATTCCCGAACGGGGCGATATGGGTTTGCACCCGGCGATGACGGTGACTTGCCCAGTGGTGATGGTCCGGCCGCTGAAGACAGGCGAGGCGGTGTCCTACGGGCACACCTGGGTCGCCGAGCACGACACGACGGTCGCGCTGATTCCGGCCGGCTACGCCGACGGTGTTTTTCGGAACCTGTCCGGCCGTCTTGAGGTGTCGATCAACGGAAGGCGCTACCGGGGTGTCGGCCGTATCTGCATGGATCAGTTCGTGGTCGATCTCGGGGCAGGCCCGACCGGCGTCGCGGTGGGCGACGAGGCGGTCCTGTTCGGGCCCGGCGTCAACGGCGAACCGACCGCGCAGGAGTGGGCGGGGTTACTGGGCACCATCAACTACGAGATCGTCACCAGCCCGCGGGGGCGCATCGTCAGGAACTACCAGAGTGGAGGTGGATCTCGGTGAGCGCTCGTGCTGGATGGTTGGCCGGTGCGGCGGGTGTGTCTGCCGTCAGTACCGCCGCCGGGGCTTCGGTGGCCCGGTCGCTGCGTCGGCGAGTCACTGATGAGGAC
The DNA here is from genome assembly GCA_020438915.1 of Mycobacterium sp. Classification (GTDB taxonomy): domain Bacteria; phylum Actinomycetota; class Actinomycetes; order Mycobacteriales; family Mycobacteriaceae; genus Mycobacterium. The sequence continues at coordinate 2,430 of JAGQTR010000281.1, read as the reverse complement.
CCGCACTGCGCCGAGGATTTCGAGCTCCTCGATTTCGATCGCAGCTGCGTGGTCACCACGCCCGATGGCGTTCCGCTCGCGGTGCGCGAGGTGGGCCCGGAGAATGCACCGCTGACCGTGGTGTTCGCCCACGGCTTCTGTCTACGCATGGGTTCCTTCCACTTCCAGCGAGCTCGCCTGTCCGAGCAGTGGGGCCCGCAGGTGCGCATGGTCTTCTATGACCAGCGGGGTCACGGCCAGTCGGGTGAGGCGTCCCCCGATACCTACCGGGTGGAACAACTGGGCCAGGATCTGGAGAGCGTGCTGGCGGTGATGGCGCCGCGTGGGCCCGTGGTGCTGGTCGGTCATTCCATGGGGGGTATGACGGTGCTGTCGCATGCCCGGCAATACCCGCAGCGCTATCCGACCCGGATCGTCGGCGCGGCATTGATTTCCTCCGCTGCCGAGGGGGTTTCGCGCTCGCCGCTGGGTGAAATCCTGAAGAACCCCGCACTGGAGGCGGTGCGCTTCAGTGCCCGCTACGCCCCGAAGTTGGTGCATCGAAGCCGCGGTGCGGCGCGCTCGGTGATCGGCCCGATTCTGCGGGCCGCATCCTTCGGTGACGAGAAGATCAGCCCCAGCGTTGTGGCCTTCTCCGAGGCGATGATGCATGACACCCCGATCACCACGCTGGTGGAGTTTCTGCACGCGTTGGAGGTTCATGACGAGACTGCGGGCCTGAAGACGCTGAGCAGGGTGCCGACGCTGGTGGCCTGCGGTGACCACGACCTGCTCACGCCGATGGACTACTCGGAGGAGATGGCCGCCGCGCTGCCGAAATCGGAGCTTGTGATCGTCTGTGGTGCAGGCCATCTGGTGCAGCTGGAGCGTCCGGATATCATCGACGACGCGCTGGTCAGGCTCGTCGAACGGGCTACTCCATCCAAGCTCGTCGCGCTGACCCGCCGGGTGCGGGACCGGGTGCGCCCGCATGGATGAGCGCTCGGGTACGGCTGAGCTGCGCACCGTCGACGACACCATGGCATTGGGGGCCAGGCTGGGTCATGACCTTGCCGCCGGTGACGTCGTCGTGCTTTCCGGTCCATTGGGGGCGGGAAAAACGGTGCTCGCCAAGGGGATTGCCAGCGCCCTGGATGTCGACGGGCCGGTGATATCGCCGACCTTCGTGCTGGCGCGGCTACACCGGCCACGTCGTGCGGGTGCGCCGGCGATGGTGCATGTCGACCTGTATCGACTTCTCGGTCAGGAGAAGGTCGACCTGCTCGCCGAGCTGGATTCGCTGGACCTCGACACCGACCTCGAGGACGCGGTCGTGATCGTCGAATGGGGTGAAGGAGTCGCCGAGCGGCTGTCGGACAGTCATCTGGACATTCGACTCGAACGCACGGACACCGATGTGCGCACCGCGGTCTGGCAATGGAGCCGGTCATGAACAGGCTGGTGCTGGCGCTCGACACCGCCACACCCGCGGTCACGGCGGGCGTTGTTGAACTCGGCAAGAACTACCGCGACGTCATCGACGTGCTTGCCGAGAACGTGACCGTCGACCCGCGCGCGCATGCCGAGCGGCTCACCCCCAACATCGTTGGCGCGCTGAGCGAAGCCGGGGTAACCGTCGATCGGCTCGCCGCCGTCGTTGTGGGTTGCGGCCCCGGACCGTTCACCGGGCTCCGGGTGGGGATGGCGACCGCGGCCGCGTTCGGTCATGCCCTCGGCGTCCCCGTGCACGGGGTATGCAGTCTAGACGCAATCGCGGTCGGAACCGCCGGGGATGTTTTGGTGGTCACCGACGCCCGGCGCCGCGAGGTGTACTGGGCGCGGTACCGCGACGGGGTGCGTGTGGATGGACCCGCCGTGGACGCGGCCACCGACGTACCCGAAGGCGCCGAGGCCGTCGCCGGGTCTCCCGAGCACGCTGCATTATTCGATCTCCCGCGGCTGACGCCCATCTACCCGAGTGTGGCCGGACTGGTTCGGGCCGTGCCGGATTGGGATGTCGAGCCCGACCCGCTGGTGCCGCTCTATCTGCGTAGGCCGGATGCCAAACCGCAGGCCGTGCGCCGATGAATGTTCGATACGGCCCACTGAAGCCCGGTGATGCGGCGCGCTGCGCCGAACTGGAAGCCCAGTTGTTCGACGGCGACGATCCGTGGCCGAAGCGGGCTTTCTTGAGCGAACTCGCCGCCAAGCACAACCATTATGAGGCCGCGCGCATCGACGACAAGCTCGTAGGTTACGCAGGTATCGCCCGGCTCGGCCGAATCCGGCCCTACGAGTACGAGATCCACACCATCGGTGTCGACCCCGCCCATCAAGGTCAGGGCATCGGAAGGCAACTGCTCGCCCGGCTGTGCGAATTCGCCGGCCGGGGACCGATTTTCCTTGAGGTGCGGACCGACAACGTGGCGGCGATCGCCCTGTACGAGAGCG
>JAGQTR010000280.1:1081-4245 GCA_020438915.1 Mycobacterium sp. | reverse complement strand
TGTCGCCGTTGCGAACCGCATCGCCGGCCGCCTTGGCCAGCGACTCGACCTTGACCCACCACTGCAGGCTGAGTCGCGGCTCGATCGGTTCACCGCTGCGCTCGGAGTGGCCCACGCTGTGCAGATACGGTCGCTTCTCGGCGACGATACGCCCCTGTTCGGCCAGCGCTTCGCGGACCGCCACGCGCGCTTCGAACCGATCCATTCCGTCGAATGGTGTTCCGGTGTCGGCGATCCGACCCTTGGTATCCAGCATCGAGGGCATCGGCAAGTGGTGCCGGACACCGATGTCGAAGTCGTTCGGGTCATGTGCGGGCGTGACTTTGACTGCGCCCGTTCCGAATTCCGGGTCAACGTGGTCGTCGGCGACCACCACGATGTCACGGGTCAAAAACGGGTGCGGCAACGTCTGGCCGACGAGGTGCCGGTAGCGGTCATCGTCGGGATGTACGGCGATGGCAGTGTCGCCGAGCATCGTCTCCAGACGGGTGGTGGCCACCACGATGTGGGGCTCGTCATCGTCGGTGGATCCGTACCGGAAGGACACCAGTTCGCCCTCGACGTCGGCGTATTTAACCTCGAGGTCGGAGATCGCTGTCTCGAGCACCGGCGACCAGTTGACCAACCGCTCGGCCCGGTAGATCAGTCCGGCGTCGAAGAGCCTTTTGAAGATCGTGCGCACCGCCCGCGACAGGCCGTCGTCCATGGTGAAGCGGTCGCGACTCCAGTCCACACCGTCGCCCAGGGCCCGCATCTGAGATCCGATGGTGCCACCGGACTCCCGTTTCCACTCCCAGACCTTGTCGATGAACAGCTCCCGACCGAGATCTTCTTTGGTTTTACCGTCGACGGCCAGCTGCTTCTCCACCACCGATTGGGTGGCGATGCCCGCGTGGTCCATCCCGGGTAGCCAGAGAACCTCGTAGCCCTGCATGCGCTTGCGCCTGGTCAGGGCGTCCATCAGCGTGTGGTCGAGCGCATGGCCCATGTGTAGATTGCCGGTCACGTTGGGCGGCGGCAACACGATCGAGTAGGCGGGTTTGTCACTGGCCGCATCGGCGCTGAAGTACCCCGCGTCGACCCAGCCTTCGTAGAGCGTGTGCTCTACCGCACCCGGATCCCAAGACTTGGGAAGGGCCTGCGCCCCGTCGACGCCACAGTTGGCGATGGGCTGGGAGCTGGCGGTCACCGAGCCATTCTAGGAAGACGCCGCGAGCGGCTCACCGCCACCCGACGACGCGCCCTAATCAGTGCAGCCTCGAGACCTCCAACGACACCCCGGCGTCGTTGAACCGGGCCAACAGCGCGTCTCCCATTGCCGCGGCCGGGGTCAATACTCCCCGCAGGTCAGAAAGCTGCTCACGGTCCAAAGCAAGAGCCAGTCCGCTTTCACCCAACAACACTGATGTCGCCTTGTACCCCGGGTCGCCCTGTTGCGACATCCGCGCGACGTAGCGGGCACCCGTCGACGTGGTGGTGTAGGTCTCGACGCTGTAGTGCCCCTGTTCGCGGGCGCGTTCACTTGGCCCGGTGCCCGGCTTGGGCAGGACACGTTCGAGGATGCGTTCAGGTACCCGATCGAGTAGCCGACCGCCGAGCTCCACCACCGCCACGTTGCCGCCAGTCGCCATCGCCGCGGCTAGCGGGGCGACGATCGAGCGGCCCAGGCTCATCTGCTCGGAGTACTCGAAGCGCTTACCGTAGGTGTACCCCAGCAGCGCATTGGTGCGCCGGACGATGCGGGAGTTGGGAATGGCCATCGCGAACGCGCCCATCCAGTAGCCGTCGAGTTCGGGAGCGATATCACGACCTCGACGCCATCGGGCGTCGGGCTGGCCGCCGAGCTCGGGTTCGGCGGAGCGATCGGGTGTCAGCGTGTAGGGATCGTTGAGAAGCCGGCGCGAGTCGGGATCCTTGGCGGCCTCCCGGAAGAGATTCGTCATCGACGCGATCGTGCCCCCCGAGAGCCCACCGGCGAATCGGCGCACCACGAAATTGGTGTCACCTAGCTGCCCGGCGTTGTCCCGTTCGGCCTGGCGATGCAGAGCGAATACCGTCAGATCCGAGGGTATGGAGTCGAACCCACACGCATGAACGATGCGTGCGCCGGTGTCGACGGCCTGCTTGTGGTGAAGGTCGATGCACTCCCGGATGAACAGCGGCTCGCCCGTCAGGTCGGCATAGTCGGTGCCTGCCGCCGCGCAGGCCGCCACGAGGGGCAGACCGTAGCGCAGGTATGGCCCGACCGTGCTGATCACCACTCGTGCACTGGCCGCCATCGCCTCGAGGGTGGCGGGCCGCGACGCATCCGCCTCGATCAGTGGCCATGAGTGCGCCGCCTCGCCGAGCGAGTCCCGCACGGCAAGCAGGCGGTCTGTCGAGCGGCCCGCGAGGGCGATACGTGCACCGTCCCCGGCAGCGGCGAGGTATTCAGCGGTCAGCTTGCCGACGAATCCGGTGGCTCCGTAGAGGACGATGTCGAACTCGCGGTCGGCTGCATTTTCCGGATTGGCCATAGCATCTGACGCTACCCGAGGACGTCGGGGAGCTCGACGTCCCGGCAGAGCACATGCCGGGATAGCAAAAAGAAATCCGTCGGCCAGGATTTGCCGGAGGTGTTTGCGAGGATGGTATTACCGAGGATCGCCGCCAAAGCGGTTGGTATTTCTGGCAATCCAGTTGGCCGTCTACCAGTCGCGAGGTAACCGATAGCTCGCATCGCACGGCGGAGCCCGAATTCACGATAGAACTCGGGCGGATACTGTCGGCTCTCATGTCCGCGCAAATCACCGTGATCGGCGCCGGCATCGCCGGTTTGGCCACCGCTGTCGCTCTGCACCGCGCCGGACACGAGGTAACGGTGATCGAGCAGCGCACCGAAGTGACGTCTGGTGCCGGTATCACGATCTGGCCCAACGCACTGGCCGCCCTGGACGAAATCGAACTCGGCGACGCGGTGCGACGTGCAGGCGGCAGCGTGACCGCCGGAGCGGTGCGCTGGCGCGACGGGCGGTGGCTGCGCCGGCCCTCGGCTCAGCGAATCGTCAATGCGCTCGGCGAGCCTCTGGTTGTCGTGCGCCGGTCCGCGCTCACCGATATCTTGCGCGCTGCGCTACCTGCTGACGCCGTCCAGACCGGGGTGACCGCGACTGCACTGGTCATCA
>JAGQTR010000280.1:0-920 GCA_020438915.1 Mycobacterium sp. | reverse complement strand
TGGACCCGGTATTGGCCGGCGAGACCATGGGCAGCGGAACCGAAGTCGGGCATGTGCCATTGGGACCCGATCACACCTATTGGTTCGCCACCGAACGCGCACCGGAGGGCAGCAGCGCGCCCGGCGGCGACAAGGCCTATCTCGCGACGAAGCTCGCCGGCTGGGCTGCCCCGATACCCGAACTGATCGCCGCTACCGATCCCGCGAATCTGCTGCGCAACGATCTGTTCGACCGTGCCCAGCCCAAGCACTGGTCGCGTGGGCCGGCGGTGATCGTCGGCGACGCAGCACACCCGATGCGCCCCCACCTGGGGCAAGGCGGGTGCCAAGGACTGGAAGACGCCGCGATTCTGGCCCGTTTCATCGAGTTGACCCCCGATCTGCCTGCAGCATTTGCGGCATTCGGCCGGTTCCGCCGGCGCCGGGTGCGCCCATTGGTGTGGGAATCGGCGACGATCGGCAGAATCGTCAACCTGCGGCCGTCGTTCCTCAGCGGTGCCGCCAGCCGGGCCACCGCCCTGATCCCCGAACGTGCGGTGACATCTCACCTGTCATCTATTGCGGGCCGCTCGGCTTTCATCCTGCCTGGCTTTACAGACGCAGCGGGATGAGGTCGGCCCGCGCGCTGGTGTGCGTACAGATCGCGATTCCAGTCGATTTCGCGATCTGGACGCACACTGGGCGTACTTGCCAGCCGGGTGTCAGCGAGCCGAGCTCGGCGTCAGCAGCGCGGTGCACATCTTGCGCAAGTCGATGAGGCCGCCGAAGACTGAGGTGGGCATGCCCGCGCATCCGCTCGCCTTGGCCGGAACCGTCACCGGGGTGGCGGCCGGGGCCGTGGGGGCTGCGGGGGTGTTACCCCACACCTGAGCAGCCATGCCTTTGGCGCCGCAGGTCGGCCAGGCCTTGATGCCCTGGGT
>JAGQTR010000279.1 GCA_020438915.1 Mycobacterium sp. | reverse complement strand
CCTCCTCGACCATCAGCCATTGCGACCCCGTCCACACTCCTTGCGTCCCGAGCGCCAACGCCGCAGCGATCTGCTGGCCGCTGCCGATGCCGCCGGCGGCGAGTACCGGGACCGGCGCAACCTCCTTGACCACCTGCGGCCAGAGAACGATGGAGCCGATCTCACCGGCGTGCCCGCCAGCCTCGCCACCTTGGGCGATGATGATGTCGACGCCGGCGTCGGCGTGCTTGCGCGCCTGGCTGGGCGCCCCGCACAATGCGGCGACCTTGCGGCCCTCGGCGTGAATGTGCTCGATCATGTCCTTTGGGGGAGTTCCCAGCGCATTGGCGATCAGCGTCATCTTCGGATGCTTTAGCGCTACCTCGACTTGCGGGGTGGCCGTGGCCTCGGTCCAACCCAGCAGTTGCAGCGTGCTCTCGTTATCCTCCGCGGTCAGCGGGACACCGTGATCGGTGAGAATTTTGCGGGCGAAGTCCAGATGCTCCTGCGGCACCATGTCAGCCAGCGCCTTCGCCAACTCGTCGGCAGACAGGTTCGAATCCATGCCCTCGTACTTGTTGGGAATAACGATGTCGACGCCGTACGGGTGGTCGCCGATGTGCTCGTCGATCCAGTTCAGCTCGATTTCGAGTTGCTCTGGTGTGAATCCGACCGCGCCGAGAACACCGAAACCGCCGGCCTTGCTCACCGCTACCACCACGTCGCGACAGTGGGTGAAGGCAAAGATGGGGAACTCGATGCCGAGCTGGTCGCACAGGGAAGTATGCATGGTCTGCTCCTGGTTCAGCCGAGACGCGAGGTTCCAAACTGGAACGTGTTCTACTTTAGTGCACGCCGTCGGTAGCCGCGAAGCCCTCTCCCCGTCGAAGCCAGCCGCATCACCGGCCACCCCTGCTCAGCAGCGAGCGAAGCCAGGCCGCTTCGCGGGTTCACCGGACGCGGAAAACCCACCAGCTCCATCAGCGCAGCGTCCTCGTCCCCGTCTGCGTAGAAGTAGCTACGCCCCAGATCGACGTCATGCGCCGCGCAGAACTGCTCCACCGCAGCGGCCTTCTGTCGGCCCCAGATCACCGGCTTGGTAATCCACCCGGTGAGCCGGCCCGCGTGATCAACGTCGAAGTGATTGCACAACACGTGGTCGATATCCAGATATTTCGCGACCGGCTCGGCGTGGATCGTCAGCGCCGAGGAACTCAGGACCACCGTGTGGCCGCGCCGCTGGTGGGCGGCGACGACCTGACGCATGGCGGGGAACACCCGCGACTGCACCCGTTCGCCGAACAACCGTTCCCCGACCTTGTCGAGGTCTTGCAGAGACTCACCGCGCAGATATCCGGCGGCGCGCACGAGCAAGCGCTCAAAGTGCATGCGCCGCAAGCGATACCGCATCGAAGCCTCGATGACGCCAAGAACCTCGCCGAGGCTTGCCTGACGGCGACGGATGCGGTCGCCGGCATGTGCGGTGGCGGTGAAACCGTCGACCAGCGTACCGTCCAAATCGAAGAACGCGCCCACCTCGGGTCCGGGTGGACTGGCTTCGATCTGCGCGACCGGATCGACCCGATCCTGGGGATTTGCGGCGTCCGCGGTCACGTTTTCGCTCCTCGTCGTCCGGCGCTGTGACGGGCCGTCACGGGTGGCTGATGGCAATGCTACGGGCGATGTCCGCGCACCTGGTTTAATCTGTGGCCGGGTCTAAGCAGACGGCCACGGTAGTTTAGGTCTTGCCGGGTTCAGGATGCAGCCTGCGCGAGCAGCACACTGAGGCTTTTCAACAAGTCTCTCGCAGTTATGCGTAGAGCGGCCTGACATGGAAGGTGAACCTTGGACGAGCAAGCAGCCGAAGGCGCAACCGCCCCACCCGGGGCGTCGAGTTGCGTCATCACCGAGCGATGGGTTGACCGCGTCGCCGTTGTCTCGGTATCCGGTGTCGTCGACATGCTCACGTCATCCCAGCTGGAGACCGCGATCAACGGTGCCCTCGAACAGCGGCCTGCCGCAGTGGTGATCGATTTCACCGAAGTCGAGTTTCTCGCATCCGCGGGCATGGGCGTGCTGGTCGCCGCGCACGACAAAGCCGGACCAGAGGTGACTTTCAGCGTCGTCGCCGATGGTCCTGCGACCAGCCGGCCGCTCAAGTTGGTGGGCATCGCCGAGATCGTCAACATGTATCCGACCCTGGATGGAGCTCTTGCTGCTTTCCACGCGTAGAAAAGTCGCATAGGAACGTGCTTTCCCGGGTAGCCACCGACTGCGATGATCGATTACATGCCGCCGGCTGAGTTAGCCGAGCGCTTCGAGCGTTTTGGCCTGGACGCCGACGCGCGGGTGGTCGCCCAAACCCGCCAGGAATTCACGCTGTGGCTGCAACGATTCTTCGCCCTGGACCCGGTTCGGTGTAGCGACCTGGTGCTGGCAACTAACGAGGCGCTGGCCAACTCCGCTGAATTCGCCTACCGGCTTGCCGAGGAACCCGGCACGATCGACTTCCTCGCCACTTACCACCCGGACGAGCGAAAAATGATTGTGGATATCTGTGACCAGGGCACCTGGCGAACGCGACAGACCAATTCCACCCCGCTACACCGGGGTCGTGGCATCCCGCTGATGGAGGCCCTGGCCGACCGGGCCACGATCGAAACCTCGGCAGACGGAACGCTCGTACGACTGGAATGGAACAGCGTCAACCGAATCTGATCATCGACGGCGGTACACACCGCTGCCGGTCACCAGCGGCAGGTCGAGGGTCGTCCGGATTCCGGGGGCGGCTGCGACGACATCGGGGATGGCATTGACGATCCGGCCGGCGGCGGCCAGGATCGCCGCGTAGTTGTGGTCGCCATTGCGACTGGTCGGGGAGACATCCATGACATAGGAGGGCTCTCCGGTGATCTCGACCCGGTACGACCCGCCAGCCTGGGCCGGCTGGGCCCAGTCGGGCCGCAGATCGCCACGAAGCCGAGTGATGTGTTCAACGACGATGGCGGGCCTACCCGCGACGAAACCCTCGATACGGAAGCGCACCGCCGCCACGGTGCCCTTGGTGATCCGGCCGACGGCGACGTCGAAATCCTCGGGCGCGGGCTCCTGCTCGACGAAATCAAGGATCTCGTCGACCTCAAGGCCAAGGCCGGCCGCGAGCTGGCGGATAGCTACGCCCCACGCGGCACTCAACATGCCTGGTTGATACAGGAACGGCAGGTCACCGATCTCGTTGCCGAACCCCATTACGTCGAACATCACCGTCGCCCCGTCGTAGGTGGCGTAATCGGCGATCTCCATGGTGCGGATCTGTTCGATACTTCTGCACGTGCTCGCCAGCGCCAGCGGCAACAGGTCGGTGACGAAACCTGGGTCGACGCCGGTGACGAACAGGCTGGCGTTCCCGAGCTGTGCAGCGACTTGCACCCGGTCTATCGCCCGGTCCGGGATGACGCCCCACGGATAGGCGAGGAACCCGGGGGAGGACCCGACGACATTGATGCCGGCCTCCAGGAGTCCGCGGACATCAGCCAGCGCCTCCTTCGGCCGCACGTCGCCCATCCCGCAATAGACCGCGCAGTCGGGTGCGGCCGCGACGATGGCGTCCATGTCACCGGTGGCCGTAACGCCGGTCGTCGCATCGAGTCGGGCGAGCTCGCCGGCGTCCTTCCCGACCTTGGCCTGTGAGTTCACCCAGACCCCGGTCAGATCGAAGCGATCGTCTTCGATCAGCTGACGCAGCGCCAGGCCGCCGCAGTTGCCGGTGCCGATCAGTGCCACGCGAATTCCCATAGCGAGCAGTATGCGTGCTGCAAACATCAATTAGAACAGGTTCTAGTTACGGGTTCGGGTTGCGGTAGCGTGACGCCCTATGGGACGCGTGGACGGAAAAGTGGCACTCATCAGCGGTGGCGCCCGGGGGATGGGCGCTGAGGATGCTCGGGCGTTGGTCGCTGAAGGGGCCAAGGTGGTGATCGGAGACATCCTCGACGAGGAGGGCGCGGCGCTGGCCGATGAGATCAACTCCACCGCCCCAGATTCGGCGCGCTACGTGCACCTCGACGTCACCCAGGCCGACCAGTGGGAAGCCGCTGTCGCCACCGCGGTCAACGACTTCGGCAAGCTCAACGTCTTGGTCAACAACGCCGGCACGGTCGCGTTGGGTCTGATCGGCCAGTTCGATATGACGAAATGGCAGAAAGTCATCGACGTCAACCTCACCGGCACGTTCCTGGGTATGCAAGCCTCAGTGGAAGCGATGAAGGCCGCAGGCGGCGGGTCGATCATCAACGTTTCCTCGATCGAGGGCCTGCGCGGAGCGATCATGGTGCACCCGTATGTGGCATCGAAGTGGGCGGTCCGCGGCCTGACAAAGTCCGCGGCGCTCGAGTTGGGGCCACACAACATTCGGGTCAACTCCGTGCATCCCGGCTTCATCCGAACCCCCATGACCAAGCACTTCCCCGACAACATGCTGCGGATTCCACTGGGCCGTCCTGGTCAACCCGATGAGGTAGCCACCTTCGTGGTCTTCTTGGCCAGTGAGGAATCGCGCTACGCCACCGGTGCCGAGTTCGTCATGGACGGCGGTCTGGTCAACGACGTCCCCCATAAGTAGCCGCCTGGCGCACGCGCGTGCGTAGTGTCGTCTTCCGTGAGCGCACGGGCCGGAATCGTGGTGACGGGAACTGAAGTCCTCACCGGACGCGTCCAGGACTGCAACGGGCCCTGGCTTGCCGACCGCCTACTCGAGTTGGGGGTGGAGTTGCGCCATGTCATGTTGTGCGGTGACCGCGCCGCCGACATCGAGGCACAGCTGCGGTTTCTCGCGGATCAAGACGTGGATCTTCTCATCACCACCGGCGGCCTCGGCCCGACCGCCGATGACCTGACGGTGCAGATCGTGGCCAGGTTCTGCGAGCGGGAGCTCGTGCTCGACAACGCGCTCGAGGCCAGGATCGACGGGATCGTCACCGGTTTGATGAAGCGAAGGTCCGGTGGTCGCACCGTCGAAATCGCCGCCGTACGCGCCGCAAACCGCAAACAGGCGCTGGTACCGGCCGGCGCCTGCATCCTCGATCCGGTGGGCACCGCTCCCGGCCTGGTGATCCCCGGTGCGCCGACGGTGGTCGTGCTGCCGGGCCCGCCACGGGAGCTGCAGCCGATGTGGGCCGCAGCGCTTGCCACCGAAGCCGTCCAGACGGCGATTGCGGGCCGGACCCAGTTCCGGCAACAGACGGTACGAATGTTCGGCCTGCCTGAGTCCGCGCTGGCCGACACCCTGCGCGACGCACAGGCCACTGTCCAAGGGTTCGAGCGTTTGGAGATCACAACCTGCCTGCGACGCGGCGAGCTGGAGATCGTCACCCGATACGAGCCGGCGGACGCGGCGGCATATTCGGACCTGCTGACCGTGCTGCGCGACCGGCACACACGCGCGATCTTCTCTGAGGACGGCGCATCCGTCGACGATCAAATCGCCGGACTGCTCGACGGCCGCTCCATCGCCACCGCCGAGTCATGCACCGCAGGGCTGCTGGCCGCCCGGCTGACCGAGCGACCCGGCTCCTCAAGTTACGTTGCCGGCGGCGTGGTGAGCTACTCCAACGCGGCCAAAACCGCCTTGCTCGGCGTCGATTCCGCTCTGATCGAACAGCACGGCGCCGTGTCGGAGCCGGTAGCCGACGCAATGTCTCAAGGGGCTCTGCAGCGGTTCGGCGCCGACACCGCCGTCGCGATCACCGGGATCGCCGGCCCCGGGGGCGGCACGGCAAGCAAGCCAGTGGGCACGGTGTGCTTCTCGGTGGCGCTGGCCGACGGCCCCTCCCGCACCCGCATGGTGACGCGGACGGCGACCTTACCCGGCAACCGGACCGACGTCCGCGAGCGCTCCACCACGGTGGCAATGCATCTCCTGCGCAGGGCCCTGACGGGCGATCTGGCCGGCTCGGAGCTGGTGTGACGGTGCACTGCAGGGCCGGCAGCGGATAGGCTGACACCAACTGAGCCTCGATAGAACCAAGCCCGATAGAACCAATCGCCCGATAAAGAGGAATCAACGATGGTTGACACCGACGAGCGGCAAGCAGTATCGGCGGTCGCTGAGGAAGCCGGATGGAATCACCGGATCGCCGATCGCAGTGACTACTTCAACAAAGGGGTTGTCCGGGTGCACATCGTCTGGTCCGGCAACTCTGCGATCAACGGCGGCTCGCTGTATCACAACGATTTTCTGCAGACCTACAGCAGGGATCTGCCGACGGTGCAGGGCTGGCTGAAGCGCTGATCGGAGATGACGCGGATATGCGTCACCGGTTGTGGTCGTACGCGTCCCACGTCTCACTCATGGTCTGCATGATCGCCTCGGCCTGCCCCAGGCCACCAAGGTGGCTCTCGCCCGGCAGCGGGTAGAGCTCGGCTTCGGGAAGCATCGAGACCACATGCTGGCCGTGCGCGTAGGGCACGATGTGGTCCTGGTCGCCGTGCCACCAGCGGACTGGAACCTTGATCTCGTCGAGCCGGAACCCCCAGTCCCTGGCGAACACAACGACATCGGCGAACGGCGCCGCCAATTGTTTGCGGCTGCCGTTGAGCAGATCGTCGAGGAACATCGCCTTGAACTCGGGGCGAACCAGCAGGCGGCGGTCACCTTCGGGAGAAACCCTGGCGTACAGATATAGCGCCGGTTCGGCGACCGGCTTGATCAGGCGGATCAACCCCGCGGCGATCATGCTCAGCGGAGCCCCGGCCTTTTCCAGCACCGGCGCTACCGGAACTCCGACAGTGCCCATCAGTCCGCCGCCGACGCCATCGCTGCCCTGCGTCGGGGCGACCCCGCCGAGCACTCCGATGGCGACCACACGATCGGGCATCGCCGCCGCACATCCCAGCGTGTAGGGACCTCCGCCGGAGAGCCCGATGATCTCCATCTTATCGATGCCGAGAGTATCGGCGATCGTCCGAAGATCCTCGGCGAAGTCGATGACCGTCGCGTATTCGTGTGGTGTCGAAGACCCGATGCCGGGACGGTCGACTCCGATCAATCGGATTCGGTTCTTCTCGGCGTACAGCCGCGCTTCGACCGGGATCTGACGGCGAGCTCCGGGGGTACCGTGCAGCCAGAAAATCGCCCGACCCTGCGGGTCGCCGAACTCGGCGAAACCGATCCGACGGTCGGCGCCGACGGCAACGTTGCCTTCGAGCTTGGGACGGGCGATCTCAATGGACATGAGCAAAGTGTCCCACGCCTCAGTCGTGCTCCGATTCAGGGCTGCGGCTAGCCACATAGTCCACTTTCGACCAAAGATCAGGCCGCAACGACGACGGTCAAATGGTCCCCGCGACGCTCCACCTTCATCCCGGCGCGCCGGGCCAGCGCTGCTACGGCCGCCGCATCGGTTGGCTCAGACCTGCTGCTCGACAAAACACGCGCCAACCGCCCCTTATGCGCCTTGTTGAAGTGGCTGACCACGGTTCGCCG
>JAGQTR010000278.1 GCA_020438915.1 Mycobacterium sp. | reverse complement strand
GCCCCGAGAACACGCTGGATGTCCGGCTTCATCTGCTGCAACTGCTGTCCCCAGTAGCCCCAGCTGTGCGTACCGGTGGACGGGAAATTGAAGACACCGTTGGTGCCGCCCGCGGCGATGTAGTTGTCGCGGAAGCTGATGTTGGTCCGCAAGGTGAACCCCTCGAGGAACTGCGCTGCCATCAGGTTCTGGCCCGGGGTTCCGGTATCGAGTTCCGACGGGGTCCCGGTGCCGCAGTACACCCAGATGCGGGTGTTGTTGGCCACCAGTTGACCGATGTTGACCATCGGATCATTGCGCTTCCACGCCGGATCCGAAGACGGACCCCACATGCTCTCGGCGTTGAAGCCGCCGGCGTCGTTCATCGCCAGACCGATCAGCATCGGCCACCACCCCTCGGAGGGGTTCAAGAAGCCCGACAGCGAGGCGGCGTAGATGAACTTTTGCGGGTAGTAGATCGCGTAGTTCATCGAGGCACTGCCGGCCATCGACAGACCGACGACCGCGTTACCGTTCTGCGACACACCGCGATTGGCCTCCAACCACGCCGGGAGCTCCTGAGTGAGGAATGTCTCCCATTTGTAGGTGTAATTCTGGCCGTTGCCGCGAGACGGCTGATACCAATCGGTGTAGAAGCTGGATTGACCGCCGACCGGCATCACCGTCGACAGGCCCGACTGATAGAACCACTCGAACGCCGGGGTGTTGATGTCCCAGCCGTTGTAGTCGTCCTGCGCCCGAAGACCGTCCAGCAGATAGACCGCGTTGGGTCCGCCACCCTGGAATTGAATCCGGATATCACGATTCATCGCCTGGGAGAACACATCCAGGTACTCGACGGGAAGACCGGGCCGGGAGAAAGCTCCCGCAGTCGCCTGACCCCCGACGAAGCCGATCAGCCCGGGCAGTGCTGCTGCCGCCACGGCCCCAATGGCCACCCGGCGCAGTAACGCCTTCCCGGTACCTCGAAACTTCTCTTTCAACTTCATAGCGGCAACCAACCCACCTTTCTGTACAAGTCTCGCGTGCGTCGCAAAGGTGCAGTCTCTTTGCACCGGTAATGCAACACGGTCCGGCGGCCCGAACAGCACTGCGACACAACGAAACGACGTCGCGTTTGGCTAACGATTGCGACTCAAGGCGGACTCACAAGGTCTCACCGTGTGACGCTCGGATCAGCGCGGCGCGAGTACCAGCCAGCCGTGTGCAGGAACAACGGTGTCGGCCAAGACTTCCGGCGGAGGTGCGCCGGACCCCGCGATTATCTCGGCCGCGGCGAACCCGAATTCCGGCATCGATATCGGCATGGCTTCGCTGTCGACGTTGAGTGCGACGATGAGCGCGTCGTCACCGCTGCGGGCGAGATAGACGTATACCTGATTGGTCACGTGCAGGGGAGTGGTCCGCGCGGCATGCAACCAGGGGTGCCGGCGACGCAGTCCGATCAGATGCTGGTGGGCCCGGAAAACCTGTTGCCCGTGCTCACCGACTCCCTCATGGGGAGAACCGAATTCGGGGCGCACGGCGTCGTCGCCCCCGAAGCGCTCCTCCTTGACGCCACGGTAGGCGGACTCGTCTCCGGCGTAGATGCTGGGTGTTCCACCCGTGGTCAACAGGATCACCAAGGCGTGCTCGACGTGTCTGGGATTCGTCAGCATGCTGGCGATCCGGGTCACATCGTGGTTGCCGATGAACGTCATCGGCACGAATGCATCCAGAAACTCGTTGTGCCGGGTGAGCGTCCAGTCAAGCTCGTGAAAGTTGGCGTCGTTAAGGCTGCTCCAGATCGCTTTCCACAGTTCGTACTGGGTGACAGAGTCGAATCCGGCACCGTGTACGTACGCACTGTAGTCGCCGTGGATGACCTCCCCGACCATCCACGACTCCGGGAACTCCGTGCGCACCCGGGGCAGTACCTGCGCCCAGAAGCGTTCGTGGACAGCGTATGCGGCGTCAAGCCGCCAGCCATCGGCTCCGCGGCCAAGCCAGTGACACATGACGTCGACGGTGTACTCGACGACTTCGGCGTGACCATGGTCGAGACTGATCAACCCGTCGTGGCCTTCGAAAGTCGCAAATTGGCCGTCACGCATCCGAAACCACGACGTGTCGCCACCGCCCGCCGCGTCGCGATAGCGCGGAAAGTCGGTTCCGACATGGTTGAAAACACCGTCGAGCAAGATTCGCAGACCCCGCTTGTGCGCCTCGGAGACCAGGTGGTCGAAGTCGGCGTCATCACCGAGCCTGGGATCGATGCGGTAATGGTCGGTGGTGTCATAGCCATGGCTGCGAGAGGCGAACACCGGCCCCAGCGCCAGGCCCGAGGTGCCGAGATCGACGGCGTAATCCAGCCAGTCGACGATCGCGCGGATGCGGTGTTCTTCGGCGGTCGGCGCCGGGTCGGCAGGGTAGGCGCCAACGAAACCCAACGGATAGATCTGCCACCAGATGACGTGTTCGACCCAGCGCGGTTCGGTCACGTCGGATCGCCCGCAACGATTCGGATGACAGCTGTCCACACGGCCAGAAGTCTACGGTTGCCCGTGCTGGAACATGCAGGGCCGACCTCAAGCCATGGTCGCCGTGCGCCGTGGCGCGGCCCAGGGGCGGTCAATCCAGCGGATCAGCGTGGCGCCGACAGCCAGTGCACACCCGGCCGCCGCCCAGGCGGTAAGCGTGATGAGGGGAGCCAACGCTGCGTTGCCGCCGAAGTACTCGATGCTGCGCAGCAGTGCCACGCCGGATCCCTGCGGCACGATGGCGTTGAGCGTCGTATAGAAACCGGTCAGCAGGGGCTTGCCGACCGGCCCAGCAGCAGCGGCGTTACCGACGATCACGAGAAACGCCGTGAGCGCAGCCGACGCAATGGCGCCGAAGGCTGCGGCAACGCCGGTCACCGCGCCGCCGACGGCCATCGCGTAGAGAAACAGTGCCCCGAACACCTGCCAGGTGTGCGCGGTGAGCGCGCCGAGAATGACATCGACGTACAGCGTGACACCACCGGCCAGCACCGCAGAGTACACAGCGAGGCTCAGCGTGCGCCACGCCAGAATGGCGGGTTTGCGCACGCTGCCCATCATGCGTCCGAGAATCGTGGCACCCACCGACGCGCCGATCGACAGGAAGATCACGGCGTAGAACACCACCGTGCCCTGCGGGTCGGAGGCGGTGGTCGGCGCAACGTCAGTGACGTCCGCGCTCAGACCGGCCTTGGCGGCGATGCCCCGGCCCACCGCCTCAGCGGCAGTGGCGACGCTCCGCCCACCACCACCGGCCACAAAGATGTCCAAATGCCGAGGTGCACCCGGCGCGGGTTCATCAAGGACGAACGCGGCGTCGACCTTGCGCTGATAGACCAGATCGTGAGCCGCGGCGGCATCAGCAACCCGCGTGGCGCTGAGGGCGTGCTGCTCGCCGATGCTGTCAACGAGCTGCTGAGGGCCTGCCACGGCGACGCCCAGGTGGCGCAGCGTCGGTTTGGCGAAGGCTCCCGAGTAGCTGGCGATCATCGCGACGACGAAAAATACCAGCGCCGCCATGACCACCGCTATGTTGCGAATATCCCTGCGGGACGGCGGATTGTCTGATCTTTGCGCTTCGAGAGCGTGGTGCTTACCCACGGTGGTTCCTTTCTCGTTCCGGTCGTGTCTATGTGAGGCCGTAGGGGCGCAACAGCGCGTCGACGGTGTCGAGCGCTGCGGTCACCCGGCCAAGGAGATCGGTGGCTTGATCGCAGTCGTGAGCTTCTTCCATCCAGGACCGGAGCACCTCCTGGAAACCACCTACCAAGAATCGGCTGACCGCCTCGGGTTCCAGACCCGTAGTGGCCCCGATCGCCGGCATGGCACGGGCGGCCAGTTGCTCGCAGGCCGGTAGGAGTTCGGCGCGAAAAGCGGTCACCACCCGCTGAGCCACCGCGCTGGGGACCACGTTGCGGTACATCGCGCGGTGTTCGGCCGCGAGCTCGAAGATCCGCATGATGCGAGACCGCGGCTCGCCCTGGATACCCGCCGTCGCTGCGGCGAAGGCCACGGTGAAAGCGGTGGCGACCGCGTCGTCGCGGTCGGCGAAGTGTTGATAGAAAACCTGCCTGCTGACCCCTGCGCGCGCGACCAGATCACCGACTGTGAGCTCGTCCACGGGACGTTCGTGAGCCAGAGCGAGCGCTGCGTCGCGCAGTTTGGCGCGGACGCGTTCAGCTCGGGGGTCTGCGCTGTGGGTGCGGGCGGCCATGACTGGAGCGTAATCGACTTCGTAGACAACTGACCACGATAGTCAGGGTTAGCTCCAGCACCATCACCACCTGGTGTGACGGCGGCCTCAAATCGTCCTACCGCGTCGGCGGGGCGCCGCAGCCGCACCTACGGGTTTCGGTTGCCAACGGGAGGGATGACGGAATTGCTTGCCTAGCAGCTATTCTCACGGTCGCTCGCCGCCTATGGGCCCTCGTCGTTTTCGGGGAGGAGGTGTCG
>JAGQTR010000277.1 GCA_020438915.1 Mycobacterium sp. | reverse complement strand
TGGTCAAGGCCGGCATGGTGTACGTGACACTGCCGCCGCTGTTCGTGGTCAAGGACGGTCAGCAACGGATCTACTGCCAGGACGAAAACGAACGCGACGCCGCGGTGGCGCAGATGAAGTCCACCTCGAAACGCAAGGTGGAGGTGCAGCGCAACAAGGGTCTCGGTGAGATGGATGCCGACGATTTCTGGAACACCGTGCTGGATCCGCAGCGCCGCACGGTGATTCGGGTACATCTCGACGACGCTGAATCACGTTTGCATCACACGCTGTTCGGTGGACCGCCAGAGGGCCGGCGCACGTGGATGGCCGATGTGGCCGCCCGTGTCGACACCTCCGCGCTGGACTTGGCGTAGGACTAGGAGAACAACGTGACCGCCACCCTGGATGTCCCTGAGCAGAACCCCGACCTGGTGCTCGACCAGAGTGCCGATGACTACTGGAACCACTACCAGCTGACATTTGCTCTCTACAGCGTCAGCGACCGTGCGATCCCGTCCGCCTTCGACGGGCTCAAACCCGGCCAGCGGCGCCTGCTCTATCAGATGCACGACTCCAAATTGCTGCCCGGCAACAAGCCGCAGAAGTCCTCCAAGGTGTGCTCGGCCGTCACCGGCAACCTGCACCCGCATGGCGGCGCGTCGATGTACGGTGCCGCGGCATTGATGGCGGCGGAGTTCCAGCGCGTGAAAGTGATTGACGGACAAGGCGCTTTCCCGCGAATCCAGGGTGACATTCCCGCGGCCGACCGTTACACCGAAATGCGGTTGTCGGCGCCCGGCGCGGCGCTGACTGCCGAACTCAACGACCACGCCGTGCCGATGGTCTCGACCTTCGACGGCGAATGGATCGAGCCGACGGTGCTGCCCGCGCAGTGGCCGGTGCTGCTCTGCAACGGCGCGGTCGGTATCGCCGAAGGGTGGGCCACCAAAGTGCCGGCACACAATCCGCGTGAGGTCATGGCCGCCTGCCGCGCTTTGTTGAAGACCCCGAACATGACCGACGACAGGTTGCTCAAACTCATTCCCGGCCCCGACTGGGGCTGCGGCTCCTCGGTAGTCGGCACGGCGGGCTTGCGGGAGTACATCACCACCGGCCGTGGTCCGATCACCGTGCGCGGCACGGTCTCTGTCGACGGCAAGAATGTCGTGATCACCGAACTCCCACCCGGTGTCGCGAGTAACACGGTGCAGGAACGGATCCGCACTCTGGTCGAATCCGGCGAGATGTCGGGTGTCGCCGATATGTCGGATCTGACCGACCGTCGCAACGGGCTGCGCATCGTGGTCACCGCTAAACGCGGCCACAGCGCCGAGACGATCCGCGAGCAGTTGCTTGCCCTGACCCCCTTGGAGTCCACGTTCGCCGCCAGCCTGGTTGCACTCGACGAGGACCGAGTGCCGCGCTGGTGGTCGGTGCGTGAGTTGATCGCCGCGTTTCTGCACCTGCGAGATTCGGTGGTTCTGCGGCGCAGCGAGTACCGACTGGAGAAGGTCACCGCACGACGCCATCTGGTGGCTGGCCTGATGCTCATCCACCTCGACATCGATGCTGCCGTGGCGGTCATCCGCAACTCCGACACCGTCGACGAGGCGCGTCAGGGTCTGCAGGAGCGGTTCGCGATCGACACCGAACAAGCCGATTACGTTCTGGCACTACAGCTGCGTCGGCTGACGAAGCTCGATGTCATCGAGCTGCGGGCCGAAGCCGAGAAGCTGGATGCCGAGTTCATCGAGCTCACCGAACTGGTGTCGAATCCTGATGCGCGCCGGAGGGTGATCGACAAGGAGCTCGTCGAGACCGCGAAGCTGTTCAAAGGTCCCGAATACGACCGTCGCACCGTGCTGGACTTCGACGCCACACCGACCACTGCCGGTGCCGACGAGGACGGGGGCCGGGAGCGTAAGTCCAACCCCGCGTGGCGGCTTGATGATCGCGGGGTGTTCTCCGACAGCCACGGCGACCTGTTGACCTCGGGACTTGGGTGGGCGGTATGGACCGACGGACGAATCAAGTTCACCACCGGCAACGGTCTGCCCTACAAGATCCGCGACATCCCGGTGGCACCGGACATCACCGGGCTGTTGCAGTCCGGTGTGCTGGCGCCCGGGTCCCATCTGGCGTTGGTGACTCGACGCGGGAGGGTGCTGCGTATCGATCCGGCCGCGGTGAATCCGCAGGGCGCGGCCGGCAACGGTGTTGCCGGAGTCAAGTTGGCCGGTGATGACGACGAGGTCATCGCGGCCTTGCCGCTCACCTGCGCCAACGGTGAGGCCATCCTCTCGATATCCGAAAAGCGCTGGAAGGTCACCGAAGTCGCCGACATCCCGGTCAAGGGTCGCGGTGGCGCCGGCGTCGGCTTCCATCCGTTCGTCAACGGCGAGGCTGCGCTGCTCGCGGCGGCGGTCTCGGCCACTGGTTTCGTGCGCGGCAAGAGGGCAGTGCGGGCCGAGAAGCGTGCGAAGCCGCCGATCAAGGGTTCCGGCGCGGACGTGACACCGGCAGGGTAGCGGCATTGGGGCAACGGCTTGGGGTAACGGCATCGACATAACGGTGTGGCATCGAACCGATGTCGGCTCCAGACCTCACCTTAACCACGGCCGGCACATTGTTAACATCGCTGCGTGCCAGTATCCCGGCGTGACGCGCTGCGCTACGCCACCGCAGCGACGGCGCTGGCCGGGCTCAGTGCGGTCTCGGGTGCCCGCGCACCCGCGGCGGCAGCCGCTGCGCCCACTCTGATCGACTACGCCATGCGCCAAATCCCGGCACAAGACATCCGGGCCGCAGGCCACGCCGGCGTGATCAATTACGTCTCGACCTCGCGACCCGGTTCCTCCTTTGGTGCCAAACCAATCACCCTGCCGTATGCAAAGTCGCTCACCGCAGCCGGTTTGGTGATTGTCAGCAACTACCAATACGGCAAGCCTGGGGGCACGGCGCCATCGGATTTCACCCGCGGGTACCCCGGAGGGGTCGCCGATGCCCGCACCGGTTGGCAGCTGCACACCGCCGCCGGCGGCGGTCAGAGTGCGCCGATCTTCTTCAGCGTCGACGACGACATCGACCGACACACGTGGGACAGCCTTGTGCTTCCGTGGTTTCGGGGAATCAACTCGGTGATCGGCGTCCAGCGCACCGGCATTTATGGGGGCATCAAGGCGTGCCAGTGGGCTGCAGACGAAGGCGTCATCGGGAGGTCGCGCTCGCCGGGGCACGTGTGGGCCTGGCAGACCCGATCCTGGTCCAAGGGTCAGATATACCCCGCCGCAGTCCTGCACCAGCGGATCGTCGCTACTGCGTCCAATCCGGGGCCGTTGGTCGGCGGGATCGAAGTCGACGTCAACGATGTGCTGGCTCAGGATTGCGGCCAGTGGAATTTCCATCCCTGAGGTGATGGGGGGGGCCGGCGTACGGTCATCAAAGCCGGAGAGCCATCACCTCGATGCGTCGCAGCGCGTTCTGCAGCACCGGCAGGTATACGGGTGCCCACAGCGGTGCGCTCATCCAGACCCGGCAGCCCGAGCCGCGTGGTTCGACACCGTGGTGGGTGGCGGGCACTCCCGCGACCCGCTATCCCCAACTCCTACCGGGGTCGAGCTGGGAGATGGTGAACGGCAACGCGATACCGACCGGCGTCCACACCCGCCCGGTGGAGCCCAGCTCGAAACCTGCGACATCCAGTTCCGCAGCCGCGACCGACAAGCCCCACCGCGGCCACGCGTCGAGGTCGGTCAGGAGGTGCCACACCACGTTCGCCGATGCTTCGATCTGTCTATCGACTGTCCACACCACCGGTGGATACCCGGGCAGCGCTATCCAAACCGCGTGCCAATTCGGCTACTTGACGACCGCCACCGCGAACCCGTCCCAACCCTTGGTGCCGACGGTCTGGATTGCCGCGGTGTCCAGCCTCGGATCGGCACCCATCGTGACGAGCATGTCGTGCACCGCCTGCGCCTGCTGATCCGCGGGTGCCGGATCGAGCACCCGGCCGTTGCGGGCAATGTTGTCGACCACGATTACCGTGCCCGGTGCGCCAAGCCGGACCGACCATTCCACGTAGGCGACGTTGTTCTCCTTGTCGGCGTCGATGAAGACCAGGTCGAACACCTCACCGCGCTGCTGTAGCCGCGGCAACGTGTCCAGCGCGGCACCGACGATCACCTCCACCCGGCCATCCACCCCGGCATGCCCGAGGTTGTCCCGCGCTATCTCGGCGTGGGCGGCTTCGCATTCCAATGACACGACCAGGCCGTCCGACCCGACCGCGCGGGCCAACGCGATGGTGCTGTAGCCGGCCAGGGTGCCGATCTCGAGCACCCTGCGGGCACCGGCGATCTGCACCAGCAGCGCCAACAGCTTGGCGTGCTGCGCGGACACCTCGATCGCCGGCATTCCGGCGGCCATTCCGGCCTCCCGGGCGGCCCGCAAGGCGTCGTCCTCGGTGTGCAGGACACGGTCGAAGAGTTCGTCGAGCGAGACCCAATCGGGCGCAGTCACAGCTTCGACGTTACCGGTATCCCGGTGGTCGGCAATCGATGCCCGTAACGCCGCTCTACCGCACCCCCTGCTTGGCGTAGACGACCCTCAGGACATACCCGACCTCAGGACCCATCACCGCTTCGGCGAGCTCGCAGAGCGTGGCGACGAACCCCGGGCCGTGCGGCGGATCGGAATCGGCGAGGTGATGTGCGATCTCGTGCAGAATCACCAGTTCGCGCAGTGCCCAGATCGCGCGTCCCTCCGGCACGGCGATCGTCGCATCATCGTCGACCCGTTGATAGTGCGCCGCGGTCGCGCCGTTGCGGGGTCGCACGCGCAATGGCCCCGCGTCCGGCCAACTGCGGCGTACCGCGTGCTGGGACATCACCTCGTCGACGTAACGTTGCACCGCTGGCACCGAAGCGAAACGTGCCTCCGGCGGCAGCGTCAGGCGGGCACCGAAGAAGTCCACCACCGGATCGCCGTGCTCTGTGGCCCGGTCGAACAGCGTCCGAACGAATTCCTCTGCGGCATAGACTTTTGCGCGCTGGGAGTCCCGGGTCACCTTTCCAGCGCCGAGCGCGCACCGGCCAGCTCCGAGGTGCCACCCAGCCTGGCTCGGCGTCCGGCCCGGTCACCGGCCTGCCGAGCCGCCGACGAGTAACCGGCCGTCGCAGTCGTCGCGCGCCACGTGCCACGCGCCCGAGATGTCTGCCGGTAATAGTCCTTGAGTTCGATGTCTTTGTTGCGCAACGCAATCGCAGAACCCGGGATGCTGGTTGGCCCTTGGGTCGCTTCTCGCTGTGCCTGTTCCCGCGCCTCCGCCAGCCGCTTGCCGACCCTGGCCCCGAATGCCAGTTGAAAGTTGATGCGCGCGGTGATCGTGGGAGTTGGCCGGTGGGCGCCGGAGGCGATGTACTCCTTCGATGCGCGCACCATCTGCATGACCAGGCTGGTGTAGAGCGCATGGCTGGCGTCGATGTCCTCGGCGAAGCCATAGGCGTACACGAACGTCGAGTTGGAGGCGATATCACACTTGACGTCGTTGGCCACCGCGATGACGACGAACAGTTGTACATAGGTGCGCAATCCCCGCGCACCCGGTTCTCCGATGCTGATCGTGCGTTGCACCGGTGTCTGCCCCTTAGTGCGGCCGTCAGCATGCGACCGTGCCACGGCGAGGTCAATGGAGGCCGCGGTGGCCAGCCGCTGCGCCGCAGCCATGAAAGCGTCGGCTTCGTGTTCGTTGTCGGTGCCCTCGGCCTGGCGCAGCAACGCCGCGATCCGGGCGAGCATCTTGTCGTCGGTACTCATGATCGCGAGGCTAGCCCGGCGGTACGACGTTTCATCCGCATCTCATCTGATCGGTATCCCCTATCCCCACAGCGGCTTTCATCCACAGGATCCGAACAGCACCGCGGCTATTTTCCGACGAAGTCGTCCAGTGCGGCGACCAGTTGCGACGACAGCGGATCCTGCGTGGCGTAGTTGGCGATGCTATCGGTTGGGTCGTCGCGCAGCACGTGGCTGACACCCTCGAACTCGATCACCGTCAGCGTGGTGTGCTGTAGCGCATCGATCAGCGGCTGCATGTGTGCACAGCGGGCCTGCGCGTCGACATCCGAGCAGGTGATCAGCACCGGAGTTCCGGCGGGTACTGCCGCGGCCAGCTCCAGCGGGTCGATGTTGTCTGCTTCGACCACGGCTTTGATATTGCCCGGGTTGACGATCGACCCCAGGCCGTCGGGCAGCGTGGCGGGAACCGTCCCCTTGGTGCGGATCTCCTCGACGGCAGCCTGCCACGCCGCCACCGTCTCTGGCGATCCGTCGGCTTTCACCCGGTTGGTGATGATGTCCAGGTAACGCCCCGGGAGCGGCTGGAGCAGGCCCAGCGAGTGGACCTTGGGCGCCTCGGGGGTCGTGTCGCCGGCCAACGCCATCGCATGGATCGTGCCCTCCCCCACCGCGTAGACCGACAGGCGCTCCGGGTCGGAGGCAGGTCGCTCGGCCAGGAATCGCAGGGCCGACTCGGCGCCGGCGGTATAGACGGCGCTGACGACGTCCTGGGGATTCTGCTGCAATGGACCCAGTCCGGTGCTGCCGGTCCCGACCTTGTCGTAGCGCAGGCTGGCCACGCCGCGGTCCGACAGCAGCTCGGCCAGCTGCCGCATATTGCCGATCGGACCGGCGACCTGGTTGTCGCCGTTTCGGTCGGTGTTACCGCTCTCGGAGATCAGCAGCGCCGCGGGAGCGGGTCGGGTCTGCGAGCTGTGCCGGTACGTGCCGTGCAGAGTGAGACCGTCGGCGTCGAATGTCACTTCCTCATCTACCCACGTCGGTGACTCCTGGGTGTTCGACGAGCATCCGGCGATCAGCAGACACAGCGAAAACGCCAGGACTGCAACACCTCTCACAACTTCGCCTCGATCCAGGCGGTTACGTCGTCGAGCACCAAATCCCGTTCGGGCTCGTTGAACACCTCGTGGTACAGCCCCGGATACACCTTGAGGTGCACGTCGGTGGAGCCGACGCATTCGACGAGCCGCCTGCTTCCGTGCACCGGGATGAGGCTGTCCGCGTCTCCATGCACCACCAGCAGCGGAGCAGTGATGTCGCTCGCCCGCTGCGGCATCGTCTCGCCGAGCTCGATCAGCGCCCGACCGATTCCGGCCGGCAATCTGCCGCGGTGCACGAGCGGATCCGACTCGTATGCGGCCACCACCTCCGGGTCCCGGGACACTGCGTCGGCGGGGATCTCCTCCACCGGCATTCCGGGCGCGAGTCGGCCCATCACCTTGGCGAGCAGCACGATCATCGACGACACCGATCCCTGGGCCGCCACCGCGGGACCGGACAGCACCATCGCGGTGTAGTCGCCCGGGTGATCGACACCGTAGGCGAAGACGATGGCGCCGCCCATGCTGTGTCCCAGCACGATGCGAGGCAGGTCGGGGTGGTCGCCGGCGGCGATGCCGACCAAGGTGTGGAAGTCCCCGGTGTATTCGGAGATGTCGCGCAGGTACACCCGCTTGCCGCCGGAGCGGCCATGACCGCGGTGATCCAGCGCGTAGGTGATCAGACCGGCGGCGGCGAACCGCGCCGCGACGTGATCGTAGCGACGGGCGTGTTCGCCGTACCCGTGGGCGAGGATCACCAGGCCACGCGGCCGGGTGTCCGGCGTCCACACGTCGTACACGATCCGGACGCCGTTGATGCCGTCGAAACTGCGTTCGCTGTGGGTCACGGGCATCCACGGAGACTATCGGGCTGGGCTGTCGGCCCCCGGCGACTGCCGACATGTCGCCCGCACGCGCTTGTCGGGACCGCTGCGTAAACTCACTCCCGTGACCGTCTTGGCCCGTGATGACGGCAGTACCGGAGAAGCTTTTCTCGCCGACGCGCAGCGGTACCGGCGGGAGTTGCTCGCACACTGTTACCGGATGACCGGATCGCTGCACGACGCGGAGGATCTCGTCCAGGAAACCTACCTACGTGCTTGGAAGTCGTACAAAGGCTTTGAGGGCAAATCGTCGGTGCGGACGTGGCTGTACCGTATCGCCACCAATACCTGCCTGACGGCGCTGGAGGGACGTAACCGGCGCCCGCTGCCCTCCGGCTTGGGCGCCCCGGCCTCCGATCCCACCGGCGACATCACCGAGCGCCACGAGATCGCCTGGTTGGAGCCGCTACCGGAGGCATTCCGGGAAGACCCGACGGATCCGTCGGTGATCGCCGAATCCCGGGAGTCCGTCCAGCTGGCGTTTGTGGCGGCGCTGCAGCATCTGGCACCGCGGCAGCGCGCGGTGCTGGTGCTGCGCGAAGTGTTGCAGTGGAAGGCGGCCGAGGTCGGCGAGGCTGTCGGCGTCTCCACCGCGGCGGTCAACAGCCTGCTGCAGCGGGCCCGCGCGCAACTGGACGAGGTACAGCCGAGCCGGGACGATCGGCCTGCGCCGCCCGCCTCCGAGGAGACTGCGGAGCTGCTCGCCAAGTACATCGCGGCGTTCGAGGCCTACGACATGACCGCACTGGTGAAGCTCTTCACAGCCGACGCGGTGTGGGAGATGCCGCCGTTCGACGGCTGGTATCAGGGCCCCGGAAACATCGTCACGCTCACCAAAACCCACTGCCCCGCCGAGAAGGCCGGCGATATGCGGTTCCTGACCACCACCGCCAACGGCCAGCCCGCGGCCGCGCTCTACATGCGCAACCCCGAGACCGGCGAGCATGGTGCGTTCCAGCTGCATGTGCTCGACGTGCGGCCCGCCGGTATCGCCCATGTGGTGGCGTTCAAGGAGAACGGGCTGTTCGCCAAGTTCGGTCTCCCCGCCGCGCTGTAAGGGTTCGGCGTTAAGAGGATTCGTCAGCCGGTCTCGGGCGCGGACGCCACTACGCCGGTGGGAATCCTGGCGAGAACCGTTTCGATCGCCGAACCGAATGCCCGCTCCTGCGCCGCGGACAGGCCGTCAAACACCACGCTGCGCACCAACGCCACGTGCCCGGGGGCGGCAGCCTGCAGAGCGGACAGACCCGCATCGGTGATCGCCACACTCGCGCGCCGCCGGTCGTCGTCGTCACCGTCGCGTACCACCAGGCGACGGCCCCGCATGCGCCGTAGTTGGTGGGAGAGTCGGCTCTGTTCCCACCCGATGAGCTCGCCGAGCTCGTTGATCCGAAGCGCTCCCCGCTCCGACAGCACGACCAGGACGTCGTAATCGGCCAACGACAGACCGCAGTCGGATTGCAGCTGCCGGTGCATCGCGGTATGCAACCCTCCTGCCATCGCGAGGTAGTTACGCCAGATGCGCTGTTGCTCGTCGCTGAGCCACTCCACAGAGCCACCCTAGCGGAATACATGATGTGTCATTCATGTTGTCGGTGCCGTATCGGCCACCTAGACATCCCAGGGCTGCAAGTT
>JAGQTR010000276.1 GCA_020438915.1 Mycobacterium sp. | reverse complement strand
AGAAGGCGGCCGCCGACGACGTCCGGGTGATCGTGCTGACCGGGCAGGGCCACGTCTTCAGTTCGGGCGCGGATCTGACCGACCCGTCGGGGGTGGCCGAGGAGTTGCCCGACAAGGCCAAGGCGCTGAACCTGGCGATCGACTCGGCGCCCATCCCGGTCATCGGCGCGATCAACGGACCCGCGATCGGGGCCGGGGTCATCCTCGCGATGATCTGCGACCTGCGGGTCGTCGCTCCCGAGGCGTACTTCCAGTTTCCCGTTGCGAAATACGGTCTGGCGCTGGATAACTGGAGCATTCGTCGGCTGACCTCGTTGGTCGGTGCCGGCCGAGCGCGGGGAATGCTGATGGCGGCGGAGCGGCTCACCGCCGAGGTCGCACTGCAGACCGGCATGGCCAACCGGATCGGGACGCTGGCCGATGCGCAGGCGTGGGCCGCTGAGATCGCCGGGTTCGCGCCGCTGGCGCTGCAGCATGCGAAGCGGGTGCTCAACGACGACGGCGCCTACGACGATCCGCGGCCCGAGCATCAACGGCTGTTCGACCAGGCCTGGTCCAGTCAGGACGTCATCGAAGCCCAGGTGGCGCGCATCGAAAAACGTCCGCCCCGGTTTCAGGGCGCCTGATGGTGGTCCGGGCGGCCCTGCGTTTCGGTTTCGGAACGGCCTCGTTGTTGGCCGGCGGATGGATGCTGCGTGCGCTGCAGGGCACCCCGGCGGCCCTGGGTGCCACGCCCGCCGAGATCGCCGAGGTGACCCGGCGTTCGCCGCACTACCACGATGGGGTGTTCAGCAACCTCGAGGCACCGTCGGGCATCAAGATGGACGGCGAGCTGCGGCGCATGCTGCTGCGCGACCTGGCCAACGCGGGCTCGCTCGGCAAGCCGCCCGGCCCCATCCCGGTGGCCGAGCAGCCTCGGTCCGACACGGTGCCGTCGCCGGTAGCGGCCAGCTGGTACGGACACTCCAGTGTGCTGATCGAGGTCGACGGATACCGGGTGCTGGCCGACCCGATCTGGAGTCAGCGATGCTCGCCGTCGCGGTCGGTGGGGCCCCAACGGATGCACCCGGTGCCGGTGCCGCTGGAGGCGCTCCCGGCGGTGGATGCGGTGTTGATCAGCCACGACCACTATGACCATCTCGATATCGACACCGTCGTCGCCCTGGCTCGCACCCAGCGCGCACCTTTCGTGGTGCCGTTGGGAATCGGCGCGCACCTGCGCAAGTGGGGCATTCCTGAAGGCCGGATCGTCGAGCTCGACTGGTTCGAGAGTCACCGGATCGGCGAGCTGAGCCTGATCTGTACACCCGCGCGGCACTTCTCCGGCCGGCTGTTCGCCCGGGACGCCACACTGTGGGCATCCTGGGTGGTGGCCGGAACGACGCACAGCGCGTTCTTCGGCGGTGACACCGGGTACACCAAGAGTTTCGCCGAGATCGGCGCCGAGTACGGCCCGTTCGATATGACGCTGCTGCCGATAGGCGCTTATCACCCGGCCTTCGCCGATATCCACATGAATCCCGAGGATGCGGTACGCGCTCACCTCGACCTGGCTGACGCCGACCGCAGCCTGATGATGCCGATTCACTGGGCAACGTTCCGCCTGGCGCCGCACCCGTGGGCGGAGCCGGCCGAACGACTCTTCACCGCCGCCGAAGCAGAACGGGTCCGTATCGCGGTGCCGATACCGGGTGAGCGGGTCTTGGGTGGACAGGAAGCCGCCCAGTCGACGTTGGACCCGTGGTGGCGTATGTAAGACCCCCCGGAGGGGTTACGGTGCAGACCATGAACCCAGCCGCCCGAGCGACCGCGCTTGCGTTGACGGTCGCGCTACTCGCCGGGTGCGGCGCCGACAAAGCCGAGTCCGGCGAGTCCGCGGCGTCCACGTCGCCCCCGGTGAGCCAGTCCTCCGATGTCCCGCCGCCGGTGGCGGTTGCGCTGTCGCTGCCCGAGAACGCCGTGGAGAACGCGGTGGCCAAACTCGATGACATGGCCGCGGATCTGATGGCCAAGTCAGGAATCCCGGGCATGGCGGTGGCCGTCGTACATGGGGATAAAACAGTGTACGCCAAGGGGTTTGGGGTCAAAAACGCGAAACTTCCCGACCAGCCGGACAACCGGGTCGACGCCGACACCGTGTTCCAGCTGGCGTCGCTGTCCAAACCGCTGGGCGCGGCGGTGGTCGCACACCAGGTCGGTACCGGGGCGATCAGCTGGGACAGCCCCATCGTCGATCAGTTGCCCTGGTTCGCGCTCTCCGATCCCGCCGTGACCAAGATGGTGACCGTCGGCGACATGTACGCCCACCGCTCCGGGTTACCCGACCACGCGGGGGACCTGCTGGAGGATCTCGGCTACGACCGTCGCCTGGTACTGGAGAAGCTACGCGACTTTCCTCTCCATCCATTCCGCACCTCGTATGCCTACACCAACTTCGGGCTGACGTCGGGCGCGGAGGCTGTCGCGACTGCCGCCAACCAATCGTGGGAGGACCTCAGCCAACAGGTGCTGTACCGGCCGCTGGGGATGTCGGTGACGAGTTCGCGGTTCGACGACTTCATGGTGCGCGCAGACCGCGCAATCGGCCACATCCACGTCGACGGAAAGTACCAACCCAGCTACGTTCGCGACCCACAGGCCCAAGCCCCCGCCGGTGGAGTCAGCAGCTCGGTCAACGATCTGTCCAACTGGCTGGCCATGGTGCTCGGCAACGGCAGTTACAAGGGCACCCAGATCGTCGATCCCAAGGCACTGTTGCCGGCGCTCACTCCGCAGAGCGTGTCGACCCGCGCGACCGAGCCCGCGATGAGGTCCGGCTTCTACGGCTACGGGTTCAACGTGGGTACGACGGCGGCGGCGCGCCAGCAGATCAGTCATTCAGGAGCATTC
This sequence comes from Mycobacterium sp., assembly GCA_020438915.1. Lineage (GTDB taxonomy): Bacteria > Actinomycetota > Actinomycetes > Mycobacteriales > Mycobacteriaceae > Mycobacterium. The sequence goes on along the minus strand of JAGQTR010000276.1, from coordinate 1,351 downwards.
CAGTTGGGTTCGGGCACCAACTTCCTGATGCTGCCGTCGGCCGACGTGGCGATCGTGGCGCTGACCAACGCCACGCCCTCGGGGGTGCCGGAGACGCTGACCGCCCAGTTCGCCGACCTCGTCCAGTTCGGGGAGGTTCGCCAGGACTGGTACGGGCTGTACGCCGACGCCTTCGAGGAGATGGCGAAACCGGTCGGCTCGCTCGTCGGCAAGCAGCCGCCGGCCAATCCCGTTCCGCCCGCCCCATTGGCGAGCTACGTGGGCCAGTACGCCAACAACTTTTGGGGTCCCGCGCGCGTAACCGAGCGAGACGGCGCTCTGCAGCTGGCGCTGGGCCCCAAGATGACTGTCCCGTTGAAACACTGGGACGGCAACGTATTCACCTTCTCCTTCGTGACAGAGAACGCCCCGCCGGGCTCGATCTCGAAGGCGACCTTCAACGGGGACTGGGTGACGCTCGAGTACTACGATCAGGACGGCAAGGGGACATTTACCCGATGAGTGTCGCTCTGGCCGTTGGTCTTTCCGAGGCCGACGTCGCGCAGCGAGTTGCCGAGGGTAAGACCAACGACATCCCCACCCGCGCGGCCCGCAGCGTCTCGGAGATCATTCGCGGCAATGTCTTCACCCGGATCAACGCGATCCTCGGCGTGCTGTTGATCATCGTGCTGTCGACGGGTTCGGTGATCAATGGCGCGTTCGGACTGCTGATCATCGCCAACAGCGGGATCGGCATCATCCAGGAGCTACGCGCCAAGCAAACATTGGACAAGCTGGCGATCGTCGGGCAGGCGAAACCCATGGTGCGCAGGCAATCCGGCGCCGGCTCGGTGTCAGTGGCACTGGCGCCCAGCGAAGTGGTGCTCGACGATGTGATCGAGCTGGGTCCCGGCGACCAGATCGTCGTCGACGGTGCGATCCTGGAGGCGGCCAACCTCGAGGTCGACGAATCGTTGTTGACCGGTGAAGCCGACCCGATCGCCAAGGATGCCGGCGACCAGGTGATGTCGGGCAGCTTCGTGGTAGCCGGTAGTGGCGCCTACCGGGCGACGAAGGTTGGCCGAGAGGCCTACGCGGCCAAGCTCGCCGAGGAGGCCTCCAAGTTCACGCTGGTGAAATCCGAACTACGCAGCGGCATCAACAAGATTCTGCAGTTCATCACCTACCTGTTGGTTCCCGCCGGTGCGTTGATCATCTACACCCAGCTGTTCACCACCGATGCCGGCTGGCGCGAGTCGGTCCTGCGAATGGTCGGGGCGCTGGTACCGATGGTCCCCGAGGGTCTGGTGTTGATGACGTCGATCGCCTTCGCGGTGGGCGTAGTCCGGCTGGGTCGCAGGCAGTGCCTGGT
>JAGQTR010000275.1 GCA_020438915.1 Mycobacterium sp. | reverse complement strand
GGGTTTCGTGAATCCCCCACCATGAGGGGTTCACGAAAGTGGACCCGAGTTGTTCACGAAACCCCGCCTTTGGGTCACTGAGGGCGGGGTTTCGTGGCGTTCAGGGCCAGATCCGGCTGCGGGTGTCGTTCGGGCGCGAGTGGCTGTCAGTGCACTGGGAGAGGGTGGGCCGTGCGTGAACAGATCGCTTTGGAGATCCATTCCGGCAGGTGTTCGTCATCCGGTGCGTGCGGGTACGCGTCATAGAACGCGGCTGCTACCTCGGTGGCGTTGTTGAAGCCGTGAGCGATGTGAGGCCAGATGGTGACCATGTCGTCCACGTCTGCGGGATCTGCACGGTACAGCTTCATGATGAACACATCTCGCAGCGGTGCTCCGAGCACGACGAAGCGACGGTGTTCGAACAGCACTTCGCACTCGGACGGGTTGAACCCGGCGGGTGTGAACGCCGCGGCGCTGTCGTTCAGCCAGTGGGCGCCAAGTCCGTGGCGTTCACCAACGACTTCGATTGCGTGCCGCAGTTCGGTGTCCAGGCGCCGCACCGAGTCGACGTCGATGGTGGCCTCACGCATGTGGTGTACCGCGAGCAGAGACCCACCGACGACGATCGCTTCGTGTCGGCGGCCGTCACCGCCGCCATCTAGGACTGCGGCTACCTCGGCCAACAATGCCAGGATCTTGTCGCAGTCGAGCAGCCCCGGGGTGCTCACTGCACCATTTCGGGTTCACGCCAGATTGCTGATGCGGCGACAGTGAGGTTGCGGGCCGTGAACGGTTCGGGTGTTTCTTCGGCGGCCTTGGCAACCATGCGTGGTGTTCCCGGCGTGGCCCACGGTTCGGTGGGCGGCGCAACATCGCGGGTCCAACGGGGTCTCGACAGCCCAGCGTTATCCGCTAGCACTTCAGCGATCCCGGCGAGCACGTTGTCGACCCAGTCACGGCCGCTCCGAGCAGGCCGTTGTCCAATAGCTGCACCTACGAGTTCAGGATGTGCGCGCAGCTGATCGGCGAAGCCCCGCAACCGTGTCCACAGCACGGCTGTTGTGTCGTCGCGGCGTACTGCCTCGGCGATGTCGCCGAGGCGCAGCATCGGATATGGCTGCGCGTCGACGCCTTCGAAGGTGAACCCGACTGCTGTTGCAAGCTTCGTAACGGTGTCCCAACGTGGTGTGGTGTGACCACGTTCGATGCGTGAGACAGTCGGATATGCAACCCCAGCGAGCGTTGCGAGATCGCGTGTGGATAGGCCGAGCTCGCTGCGCGCTTCTCGTAGCCACTTCCCAACCGACGACCTGACCATAGTTGTTATCATAGATGCTAACAGTATCTGCGTCTACTGCGATGCCAACCAACCTCCGTGTCTCAGCATGTGAGACGCGAACCGTGTGGAAGATTCCGCTGAACCGTGTGGAGACCGAGAATCGTCCCACCTGAGACCGTTGGCACCGCAGGCGTCGAGGGGTTTCGTGAATGTCCCACCATTTACGGTAGAAGCCGGGCCCTTCGGTCCGGCTTCTACCGTGTTCAGGCTGACTTCTTCCGGGTCTTCCACCGGGCGTTTCCGGTAGAAGTCGGGTCGGCGACGAGGGCTTCGAAGACTTGGGCGGCTTCGGCCTGCATGGGTGGGTGCACGTGTTGGTAGGTCTCGATTGTGAACGAGGCGGTGGCGTGGCCGAGGCGTTCGGCGACGACCTTGGCGGGTATCCCGGCGTCGATGAGCAAGGTGGCGTGGGTGTGGCGCAGGTCGTGAAGTCGGATGAGTGGCACACCGGTGCGCCGCACGATCCGTTCGAAGGTCTGCGAAACCGTATGGGGGTGGAGTGGCTCGCCGGATCCGTTGGTGAACATCCAGCCGTGGTTCTCTGCGCCGACGGATGCCAGTTCGTTGTGCTGCCAGGTGCGCCACGCTTGGAGGAGGGCGACGGTAGTGGGGTCGATGTCGATGCGGCGTCGGGCGTTGCGGGTCTTGCCGCGGCTGACCCGGAGCGGGTGGACAGGTTATTCTCTTCGTGGACCTCGTAGGCGACGGCGATGCGCCCCCGGTTGACCGACAGAGTTGCCGCGTCGGGATCGAAGTCACCCCATTGCAGTCCGCAAAGTTCGCTGCGTCGCATCCCGGTGTGTGCTGAGGTCCACAGAGCGGGAAACAGCCGGTGCCCAACCGTTGCCTGCAGAAACGATCGAAGTTCTTGGGCGGTCCAGGCGACCGGTTCGATCTGCTCGATCGAACGAAGCTTGGGTGCCTTCGCCACCAGAGCGACATTGCGAGACAGCATGCCGCGTACGACGGCGTCGTTGAGGGCGGCGCGGATGATGAGGTGGATCTCCAACACCGACTTGGGAGCGAGCGCCCGGCTGCCGTCGGTGGGTCGCATCTTGGCTTCGTAGAGCTGCTCGAGGTGCGCCACGCGAAGGCGCCTGATCGGGATGGCAGCGAGGGTGGGCAGGATGTGGCGTTGGACCTTGCGTCGGTAGCCGTCCCAGGTGCTGGCCTTGACCTCGAGGCGCTTGGCGGGCAGCCAGGTGTGCGTGAGGTAGGCGCCGAAGCTCAACGAGCGTGCCGCGTCGGCCGGTCCGTCGAGGTCCTTGGCAAGCCGTCGGGCCAGTTTCTCGGCTCCGGCTTTGGTGGTGCCGGCGGGGTGCCAACGACGTACCTCTTTGCCGGTGACCGGGTCAAGGCCCTCGTAGATGACTGCGTACCAGCGGTTGCCCTTGCGGGCTGCGTATCCGTTCATGGTGTGCTCCGTTCTTCTTCCGGACCCGACGATCGGATCCCGGTAGAAAGATCGGTAGAAGCGGTTGCACGGCTGACATCCGACCGAGTCGGGAGGCCCAACAGATCGTGGGCTCATGCGGTGGTGAGCAGCGGCTGGTTGCCAACTTGTGTGGCGTCCGTTCTGGAGCCGGGGATGCGGTCAGCCGTCCGCCATCTCGAAGCACTGGTGCAGCAGGGCGCGGTTGTATCGCTGAAGCATCACGGGGTAGCCGTTGGCCAGCAGGTTGAACACGACGATCCAACCAGCGGCGCTCACCATCCGGCTGCGGCGTCCGATCCACCTCTGCCTAACCGCCGGGTCGGTCGTGGGACCACCATCTTCCCGGGCGACGTGCGGGCCGCGTCGGCCTGCATGCCGGTAGGACGTGCTGGGAGGACTCGAGCGTGTTGGCGATGGGCGTGGCCGAGTCGTTCGCTGACGACTTCAGCGACCACGAGCTCTCGGCATTCACGGTCGGAGACGTCGTGATCGACGAGATGGCTCAGAAGCTCCTCAGCTCGGTGGCCAAGACCCGCCAAATGCTCGACCGAGCGGTCGCCTGACCGACAGTCCTTGGGATGGCTTCCATCCTTCCAGCAGGGCGAACCGCGCACATCGGAGGCCAACCAAACCCACAGCAGACCCGATCGTCTCCAGGCAACTGGGTGACGGCGATTTCGAACAGCCGATCGTCCCAACGCCAGATAGCCGTGCGTGCCGCCTTCGTCCGTAGCAGGGGCCTCCCGTCCTCCGGTCCCGGCGGCTTGGGCAACACGAGATCCGGAGGTGGCCCGGTCGAGATTCCGTGCCGATCCACGGCGCGAGACGGGCCGCGATGTTGCCGATTGCGATGGTCGGTACTCGCCGATCGGCGTCAAGTGTCTTGTTCGGCGAGCCGCTTGATCTCGCGCATCATCTTGCGACTCATCACAAAGGTGACCACCTCGATGGGGAAGCGTCCGAATGCGAGGCGGCTTCTCCAGTCCCCGGTGTAGTCGGACCGGCCCCTGGTCAGGAAGCGGCTGCCGCCATCTGGGCGAGGGTTGACGGCGAACTGCCAGGTAGACATCCCCCAGCTTCCTTCGGCACCGATATCGGCGGGGGATCCGAGCAGAACGAGCGTTGTCGGCGGATCCACGATCTCGATCCGCATCGGTGGTGCGGTCGGGTGCAGGTAGATGTCGTCGCCAACCTTCGGATTCTGGTGCTCGGCGAGGATCTCGGTGGTGTTGGTGATCTTGCACCCGGCGATGTTCTCGAGCGTCTGATAGGCGTAGAAGCCGCCGCGACGCTGTCCGATCTGCGCTATCCAGGGCCATACAGCCTCCGGTGGCGCTTCGATAGGGATCCCGAGTGTGTAGGACCACTTGGGTTCGGGCACCAAGTCATCGCCGGGCAGCGGATCAGTTGCCTCTGTTCCCACCGTGCCCCACCGCAGCCGTCGCCATCCGATGAATGGAGTGGCGATCAGGTGCCACACGATGAGGGCCGCGCCCTCCAGCGCGGCCAGAACGCCGACTCCGGGGGGCTGAGCGCTGCGGTATCCAAGTCGTCCGATTTCCGGGTCTCGTGCGGCCGCCATGGTGCCCTCCGCGAAGTCGTTCGACCATCTTGCCCGACCCGGGAACGCGACGGTGACGATCTGCGGTGATGCTCGGTCCTGGTGCATGTCAAAGGCGGGGCGGTGACCGATTGGGGGTAGTTTCGGGGAGAAGGACCGATGGATGTCAGCGTCGAGTGGGGAGGACGCGATGAAGGCGATCGTCTTCGACGGCTTCGGCTCTGCCGATGTGCTCCGCGAGGTGCTGCTCCGTCTCGAGGAAGGTCAGGCACGAGGAATGGTTGTCATCACCGTATGACACATGAGGACTTGCCTAGATCGCCGCTCTGCGGGGGCTGTGAGCGGTGAGGGCTGCAGTGCACACCCGGTACGGGCCGCCGGAGGTGGTTCGGGTCACCAAGGTTCCCCGGCCGGCCGTTCGCGACGATGAGGTGTTGGTGAGGATCCACGTGACGACGGTGAATCGCACCGACTGCGGCTTTCGGGCGGCCAAGCCGTTCGTGGCGAGGTTCTTCACGGGACTATGGCGGCCGAGGGTGACGGTCATGGGCAACGAGTTCGCCGGCGAGGTGGTCGCGTGTGGTGGTGCCGTCCGCTCGTTCGAGGTCGGTGACCGGGTTTTCGGCTACAACGAAGGCCCCTTTGGTGCTCATGCCGAGTACCTGGCGATCTCCGAGGGCGCTTCGCTGTCGACGATCCCAGACGGTGTGACCTTCGTCGAGGCTGCTGCGAGCACCGAGGGAGCGCACTACGCACTGTCGTTCATCCGGGCCGCCAAGGTACGTGCGGGGCAGTCCGTGCTCGTGAACGGCGCCACTGGAGCGATCGGATCCGCCGCGGTGCAGATCCTAAGGAGCCTCGGTGCGAAGGTGACAGCGGTGTGCGCCGCACCTCAAGCGGAGCTGGTCCGGCAACTCGGTGCTGACCGTGTGATCGACTACACCTCACAGGACTTCACCGACGACGACCACACCTATGCGGTCGTGCTCGATTCCGTCGGCAAGAGCAGCTTCGGTCGATGCCGCCGACTGCTCGAACCGCGCGGGGTCTATCTGTCATCCGAACTGGGGCCGTTCGGCCAGAACCCGATCCTCGCGCTGCTGACACCGTTGTTCCGGCGTCGGCGGGTGCTGTTCCCCATCCCCAAACACGACCGGGCGACGGTGGAGTACCTCCGAGAACTCCTCGAATCGGGGGATTTCAGCCCGGTGATCGACCGACGGTACCCACTGGAGGAGATCGTGGCCGCCTATCGGTACGTCGAGACCGGACAGAAGATCGGCAACGTCGTCATCACCATCCAAGACCAGTCGGCAACGACGAACCACGGACCACAAGCCAGCGATAGGGAGGAGAGAGGTTCATGACAGGACCCGAACAGGGGCTCACCGAGGTAGAAGCGCGGAAGCGGGCCAAGTACCTGACCGGTCTGCTGTGGCACACAGGCGCGTTCGTGATCGTCAACGGCTTCTTCTGGGTTCTCGACGCAGTGACCGATGGTGGGATCACCTGGGCGTTCTGGATCACCCTCTTCTGGGGGTTCGCGCTGGCGTTCCATGCCCTCGCCTACCTCATCGACGGACGACAGTTGGAAGCACGCAAGACAGCTGAGTACCTGCAGCAGGAGGAATCCGGCGACCAGCAGGATTGACTCCGGACGAGGCGCCCTGGTCCATGACCGGGATCGGCTCAGCCCAACAGTCGCGGCATGCTTTGGGTTCGCGCCGGGCGCCCATACCCCGCTGGCTACCTGCTCTGGTTAGTCCGTTCCTTGGCTCGCCGTGTGCCGGCTTCGTGCCGGGTCCTGGTGTGCGTCTGTGTTCGCCGGCGCTCGCTCACGGGATCACCACGACCTTTCCTGGCGAGGCTCGGTGGTCGAGGTAGTGCATGGCTTCGGCCGCGTCGGCGAGTGGGAAGGTCCGATCGACACATGGTCGGAGCTGGCCGGCTTCCATGAGGCGCACGAGGTGCTCGAGGTCCTCGCCGGTGAGTGGGCGTGCCACGAAGGGCCGCAGTCGCTGGGAGACGAGCGGTGACCAGAGCACGGCGCGGAGCCATCGGCCGAGACCACCGGTCACGCGGTGGCGGTGATCGGTACCAACCATCACCAGTGCGCCGTGCTTCGTGAGGGCTCGGCGGAGGTGACGCAGGGGTGTCGCGCCGGCGGTATCGACGATCACGTCGTAGCTGCGGCCGGTGTCGGCGAGGCTCCTGACGTGGTAGTCGATGACGTCGTCGGCACCGAGTTCCCGTACCTCCTCGAGCATCCGCTTGCCGCACACGCCGGTGACGTGTGCCCCGGCGGCCTTGGCGATCTGCAGTGCGAAGCAGCCGACGCCACCACCGGCGCCGATGATCGCGACGTTGTGATCCGGTTTGATCTCGCCCCGGTCGCGGACTGCCTGGAGCGCGACGCAGCCGGATTCCGGTACTGCTGCTGCCTGCGCGAACGTCCATCCGGCGGGGATGGAAACGAGCTGTTCCTGCGGTGCAACGGTGAAGTCAGCGAGCGTGCCGTTGCCGTTGCCGAACACGCGATCACCGGCTGCGAACCCCGTGACCTCCTCACCGGTCGAATGCACGATGCCGGCGCAGTCGAAGCCCGGGATCGGCTGTCTGGGACGCAGCGGTCCGCTAGCTGCGAGCCTGTTCACATATGGGATGCCGGTGACCATCGCTCGATCACCCGGTGAGATCCCTGCGGCTCTCACCTCGACAAGCACGTCGGTCGGGCCCGGCTTGGGACGCTCGACCTTGGTCACCGTCAACCGGCTCGGGTCGCCGTAGCTGCGTTGTGTCGCTGCGGTCATCTGGCCCATGGGCATCTCCGATCTGCCTACGGTCTTGCGAGCCAGCCGGCCTGGCGGCGCAGATCCGCGATCACTGCAAGTACGTCGTGGAGCCACCAGAACGCCGGGCGCTGCTCGCCCCGAAGCGGGAACGGGCGAGATGCGGTTCCATCGGTCCACCCGGTGCATCGATGGTCACCTCCGTCATGTTCACCTCCGTGCGGCTGTGCTGCAGAAGTGAGCTAGTTGCCAGGCTGGGCTGCCGTTGCGAGCACGCATCAGCATGATCAAGCAGGGTTGTCCGACGACGGGGCACGGAAATGGGCGAGGGCGTCGATGGCGAAGTCCTCGACGGCGGCCCAGTCGGTGTATTCGTGATCCCGGGTGGTGTCGGTGTCGTCGCCTTGGTCCGCCGCGATGCGGGTCATCAGCTTTCTCTTCAGCCAGCCGTAGCGGGTGTAGGCAAGCGCACCCGCGAACAAGCCGACCAGGTCGGGATCCAACCCGGTCGCGTCGAGGAGACGTCCGAGGAGTTGGTGGGCCTCGTTGTCGTGCTGCGGGTCGTCATGGGCTGAGGTGAGGCTCACCTGGAACAACGCGGTTGGCGTGGCATCGAGGACATCTGCGTGGTGGGTGATCCAGCGGCGCAGCGATCGGCTGTGACGTCCCAGGTGGATCGAGTCGCCGAGGATGACGCCGTCGAAGCCCGCCGGGGAGGGATCATCATCGGTGGACGCGATCGTGACGGTGGCGCCTTCGTTTCTCAACACCGAGGCGATGCGGTCACCGATCTTGGCGGTCTGGCCTTCTTGGCTGTGGTAGGTGAGCAGGACGGAAGTGGTCATCAGGGACTCGAATCTCGTCGTGCACCGTTGTCAACAACGGGCGGGTCAGCGACATGGGTGAGTCGCGGAGCAGATGCTGCGTCGGTGGGGATCATCGGGACAACGAGGATCGTAGCTACAGCGGTGCTGGGTGATCCGGTGAGGCGATTCACCGAGACGCGTCGCAAGTGGCCCTCGAGGCGACGGGTAGCGGTTCGGGTGTGGCTCACTGCTGGAACATGCACGCATCTGTCGGCACAAGGTTGGCCACAGCTCGAAGGGGTTGTGCGGCGGCAGAGCCGGCTACGGGTGTGCCATCGTTGGGCCATGGCAGCTCGTCTTGTGCGGACGATCCTAGGCGGCGCGGTTGCCTTCGCTGTCGTTGCATCGGTCCGCCGCTATCGCCGGGACCTCGGCGCTGCCAGAGCCCGCCTTGCAGAGGTACAGCGGCGGGTGATCTCGACGAGATTCGGGGCGCTCGAATACGCGGAGACCGGTCGCGGTGATCCGCCGGTGTTGGTCAGCCATGGCATCTTCCACGGCTGTGACGGTGGCCTGTTGTCGGTGCGCGACGTGATCGACTACCGGCGGGTCGTCGCCCCGTCCCGGTTCGGCTATCTCGGCTCGGACCTGCCCGTCGACGCCGACGGAGCCGACCAGAGTGACGCGTTCATCGAGCTCCTGGACGACTTGGAGATCGGTCGTGTCGATGTGTTCGGCATCTCCGCGGGAACCGGCGCAGCAGTTCAGGCTGCCCTTCGGCACCCCGACCGGGTGGCGCACCTGGTGATCAGCTCGGGCAACTGGCCGGGCAGCACCACCTCGGTTGCGCCGCCGTCGTGGGCGAAGCTCTTCTACAACGACGCCGCCATGTGGGCCATCAGATCCTGCGGTGGCCCAGCCCTTGGGGCGCTGATGGGTGTCCCGAAGGGCTTTCCCCGCAACGCCGCCGACCGGGCTGTGATCTCTGAGATGGCCGACAGCATCTTCCCTCTCGCGCCAAGGACCCCAGGCGCAGTGTTCGACGCCTTCGTGTCCAACCCCGAGATCAACTCCTATCCACTGGAATCACTGACGGTCCCGACGATGATCATCCATGCCACCGACGACCCCCTCGCGACCTATTCGGCCGCGGAACAGGCGGCCGTCCGCATCCCCGAGTCGACCTTCGTCAGCCTCGAGACGGGCGGGCACCTCGGCCTCGGACAGTCCGACCGCGTCCGCAGCGAAGTGGCAGCCTTCCTCAACGACGAACCCAGCCGACCGCACTGACTCCAGCTGTCGCAAGAGGCCATCGCTAGGCTCTGGTCGCGCTGAGAGGACGGTTGCGTGCCGCGCCTGCTGTCGGCAGTGAAGTCAGAGAACGCATCTTCTGAAGGAGGGCAAGCCGTGACGCTGATCGTGCGACTCGTGGTGGGCTTGCTGCTCGTCGCCCACGGTTTGGTGCACCTGCTGTACTTGACAGACGACGTTCCCGAGTTCACCTTCGAGGATTCCTGGCTGGCACCCGAGTCCGTGGCGCGCTCGGTCGGTGTGCTCCTCATGTCGGTGACCATCGCGTTGTTCATCGCTCTCGGTCTTGCGGTGTGGGGGGTTCCGGGCCTGTCCGCTGTGTGGCCGGCCCTGGCGATAGCTGCCTCGGTCACGTCGCTGGTGTTGATGGCGTGCTTCTGGAGCAATCGGCTGGTCATCGGAGTGTTGATCGACGTCGCGATAGTGGCCGTGGCGGTGATGCGACCGCAGTGGACCGACACGATCGGCTGATCGGCCCGGGGGAGCGTTCCCCTCAACGCGAGGACGCCATCTCCGATACTCCAGGCGTGGCCTTACGGCCGAGCCGCGTATAGCCGCGTACATCGGGGTGGGCGCAGGCTGCGAGCAATCCAACCCCTGTCAGCGCATAGACGAGCTCGACGACCGACCGTTTCGGCACCACGAGCACCTCAGTCGCGATCCACGCTGTCAGTGACACGCCGGTCGCCGCGGTGGCCGACCAGGCCCAGTGCTGCCCGGTGCGCTGCTCCAGCCGGCGCAGCGCAGGACAGGAATGGAGGCGCGCGAGTCCGAAGGCGGCGCCCAGCGACCCGGCACCGAGGCCGGCCAGCAGGCCTCCGGGGATCCGGTACGTGTCGACAAGCGGTATGTGCTCGAGCCACTCACCTTCGACGAACACGTTGCCCTTCGGAGCGACGATCATCTCTGTTCCACCCGCCAACGCGGTCACCCCAACAGAGCCGAGTGCGGCCACGGTCGCGTTCACGGCGATGGGTCGGCGGCGTGTCTCTCGGTCCCGCGTGGGGCTACGGCCCGTCTCCTTGAGGCGAACTAATGGGATGGTGCGGTCGGTTCTGGTGCGGTACCGGGAGTAATCGGGGGCGCGATCGAGCACCTTCGGCCAGAACGCCTCGGCTTCGTCGGTGTCGAGGACCTCGGCTCGCACATCGACGGTGTCGCCGTACACCTCGACCACCGCCTCGGGGTGAGCGGTCAGGTTGAGGTACCACGCCGGATGCGTCGACATCCCGCTGTTGGCGGCCACGACGACCATGTCATCTCCATCGACGAAGAACTGCAACGGCACGGTGCGCCGCCGTCCCGTACGGCGCCCGGTCGTGCTCAACAACAACACGTCGCGGTCGTACAACCGAGCGATCCTCCCACCGGTGCGTCGGTACAGCCAGGCCGCCACCGCCACCGATCGGCTGTCGAGCTCATGCTCGAACCGGGTGGCCAGGGGTTGTGTCATGTCGTCAGGTGTTGGCCGAAGAAGGCGAGGATCCGCATGCGCGCGTCGGCTGCCGCGGCCTCGTCGTAGCCGGTGTGCGCGTACCAACCGGCGATCAGCGCCCACACCGGCGTCTCGCCTCGGTGGTCGTTGAGGAAACCGTGGCCCGCGGTGGGATATACCTCGATGTCGCGCTCCACGTCGTACTCGGCGAGGGTGCGCTCGAGGCGGGCCGGTGTATCACGCAAAGAGCGGTCCCGGGCCCCGTAGCTGGCCACGATAGGACAGGCGTCTGCCAGCGTCGGGAGTCGACCCTCGTCGATGTCGCCGTAGTTCACACTCGACACGTCGTAGTGCCCCGAACCCGCCAGCATCAGCGCGATGTTGCCGCCCATGCAGAACCCGATGATCCCCACCCGACCCGAACATCCCGGCTGGGCGACCAACCGGGATCTAGCGGCCTCGAGGTCGTCGAACACCGGGCCCCGGCCCGCAGCGAGGGCACGCAGGGTGGAGAACATGCAACGCAGCCGCCCACCTCGGTGGTAGAGATCTGGCGCCAACGCCAGGTACCCGTTCTCCGCGAGCCAGTCGGCCTGACAGCGCAGATCAGCGGTCATCCCGAGCGCGTCGTGGACCACCAGAACGCCGGGCCACTGCTCACCGGAATCGGGACGGGAGAGATGGGCCGCCATCGGTCCACCCGGTGCATCGATGGTCACCCCCATCACGTCACCTCCCTGCGGCTTCGGGCCACGTGTAGGCCCGCCAGATGATCAGCAGACTGCACAGGATGTAGAAGACCCCCAGGTAGTACTCCCAACCCTCCACCGCATCAACCATGAAGCCGATGTTCAACAACAGATACACCGGAGCCAGAATCAGATTCGCCCATCGAACGTGCGCGGGTCTTCCCATCAGGCAGAACACGACCATCAGAGTCAGCATGATCGCTGTGGTTGGGGCAACAAAGGTGATCGCTGTGTCGGTGACGGGTTCGCCCTTCTCCTGGAGCAGCGTGAACATGTCACCGAATATCCACAATATGAAGTGGCATATCCAGAGAATCGCTAGCACTACTCGGACGTTCACTCTTGGGTTGAGAAGTCCCTGATCATCCACGGATTCTTCCACTCTGCCATCTCGTCTGTTCGTCGCTGTTGTCGGTCGAAGGCGGTCGGGCTCAGGGCGCGTTCGAATCGCTGCTGCGCTCGTTCGATGCTCCGGACCCGTCTGGCACGGCCTTGATTCCCTTGAACAGGAGCCACAGTCCGAGTCCGACTTCCGCAACGAAGCTGAGTGCCAGCCCCGGGGTGCTCAACGCGGTGTTGTCCGGCAGGACCATCCCCTGGAAGAACCAGAGAGCGATCGCAAAGCCATCCAGGATCAGCAACACGCCGAGGAATCTGGGTAGGAATCCAGACCTGTAGACGAGGTAGCCGAGCGGGAACAGCCAGGTGGCGAAGAAGAGCTGCGCCGTCACGAAGCCAAACTTCTGTACGTCGAAGGCCAGGCGCTGCAGGCTCTCGAGCTGCGGGTCCGAGAATGCCAGAGCGAACCCCGACGCATCCGCGGCCTCCATCGCGAAGATGACCGGGACATAGCTGGCCACCTGCACGGCAACGCCGATCGCATTGAGCAGCAGGAACAGGAGCGCCAGTTCCCGGTTGATGGGCCGGAGAAGGACGTAGAGGCCCCAGGCTGCCATGACGAACAGGAAGGCCGACAGCAACGCGAAGGTGAGCCCAACGGCGAACTGCGACTGATCGGTCGACAGCACTTCGTACGCCCGCTCGACGTCACCGACGCCGATATTGGCGAGTGCGTCGGCGATCGCCAAGGCCAGAACGAATGCAAGGTAGAAACCGCCCGTGATCCTGGCCAGCGGTCTCCGCGGGATCTCGACAACGACGCTCAAGGACATGATCAACCGATCGACGCTCACCTCAAATCGACTGGGCGCAATCTACTACCGACGCGACCAGCGAGATCAGGGGATCAGGTGGCGCGACCCTGGTGAAGAGAGCCGTTGGCTCCGTACTGCCCGGTGCTGCCGTGCTTGTTCGAGTAGAAGATGGCGCCTCTCATCGGCACCCCTTGCCACGAGCGCGTGTGGAGAGTCACGTGTCGGCCCTGAGGGCGGTCTCGCTGAACCCTTTCACGATCATCCAGACCGCCATCGCCATCTCCTGGACTGCGAGAGGCAGGACCAGCAGATTCAGTGCCGATGCGCTCGAGTTGAGCGACTCGAACATCGTGAGGAGACCGGATGCGAACATCAGTGGCACACCAATCAGTCCCCACAACGCGAGCCAGCGAGGTATCAGTCCGTTGCGATAGAACGCCCAGTTCAGGACCAGTGCGGAGATGCTGAAGATCATCTGGGCGCCCAGATAGCCCGTCCAGTCGCTGGCCGCCTTGAGCGACTCGGCCAGAACCGAAGCGCTTGCGAAGTCTGCACCACCAGCGGTGGCGAAGTCCCAGCTCAGTGGCACCAGCAGCAACCCCGCCACAAGCCCGATAGCAATCATTGCCACTTCGAGGACTCGGGCCAGCACGTATCCCAATGCGAGTGTCTCACTGTGAACTCTCAGGATCGGATAGAGCAGAACGGCGGTGCCGACCATCGCCGTGAGCATCACGAAGATCAGCATCTCGCCGAGGATCAGTGATCCCTGGTTCTGCTGCACCGATGTCAGCAGGTCCTCCTCACCGAGCGTTGACGACATGACGAGAACGCTCAGAACCCCTGCCACCGTCGCCAGAACGAACAGCCAGCCGATTCGCTGCGCCGGTTCTCGCAAGTACTTCACTTCTCGACTCCTTGTGCTCGGTCGAACCCATGAGGATCAGCCAGAGGCCAACTGCGATCCCGTCGAGGGGAACGGGGAGGACGAAGGTTACTGCCAGAGCCAGTCCGACGATCCGGAGAACGTGTTCTTCGGAGACCACGGGCTCTCGGTGTTCACCGCCCGAGAGCCGCGATCGTCGAGATGGCTCAGCCTCCTCCCAGTTCGGTGGTTAGAAACCGCCACCTGCTCCACCGAGCCGTCGCCCTGACCGACCAACCCGAAGGTCACGTTGCCGACCGCTGTTGATTCGCTCGAGTCGTCTTCGAGGTCCGCTCTGTGCCCGCCGACGATGCCTTCGCCAGGACCCGCAGTGAGTTCGCCGCAGCGGCCGGACCTTCTACTGTTCCTTCTACTGTGCGGCGCGGTACGCGGGTATACGCGACGACACGGCGGGGGTACACTGAGGACTCAGATCCCAACGTGGGGGCACGA
>JAGQTR010000274.1 GCA_020438915.1 Mycobacterium sp. | reverse complement strand
TCACCTACACCGGCGCCGACGAACACTCCGGCCAGCGCAAGCCTCCGGCGGTGCCGGTGGTCGAACTGCTGGACACCCTCGACATCACGACCACCGCGAAGGTCCGCGACCGGGTACTCGTCGAACATCCGTTGCAGCCCTTTGACATCGACAATGTCACACCCGGCGCGCTCGGCATGCCACCGGGCCAGCCCTTCACTTTCGACCCCACCACACTCACCGCGGTCAGGGTGGCAGCCGGCCATCGCGAAGTGCGGCCGGGCCTGATCGGTCAGCGGTTGCCGGCCCCACCGCCCGACGACGTTGCCCTCGATGATCTGGTCGGCTTCTTCTCCGATCCCGTCAAGGGGTACTTCCGGGCACTGGACTACACGCTGCCCTGGGATGTGGACAGCATCGAGGACACCATCCCCGTCGAGATCGACGCTCTGCAGGAGTGGAAGATCGGCGACCGCATGCTCGACGACATGCTGGGCGGAGTGACGCCCGCGATCGCGCAGCAGGCGGAGTGGCGACGCGGATCGCTGCCGCCGGGACGCCTCGGCTGGCGCACGGCACGGGATGTCGCGGCACGGGCGGCGGCGCTCGCGGCCGCCGCGCTGCGTCATCGCGGGCAAGAACCGGCGGCGCTCGACATCGACATCAACCTCGCCGGCAGCGGGCAAGTCGAGCACGCCGCCCGGCGAGTCACCGGCACGGTCGCCGGACTGTACGGCGAGCGCCTGACGGCCGTCACCTACTCGAAGCTGGACGGCAGGCATCTACTGGGACCGTGGATTCGCCTGGTGGCGTTGGCTGCTCGCTATCCGGAACGTGATTGGACGGCGGTGTGCATCGGCAGGACGAAGCGGGGCGACAAACCCAGGGAGCGCCTGCTGGGCGCGCCGGAGGCCGCTGGCGAGGTGTTGAGCGACTTGGTCGCGATCTACGACGCCGGCCGGCGCGAACCGATACCGTTGCCGCTCAAGACGTCCTACGCATGGGCCGATGCACGGTACAACCGCGGGGCACCCGAACGCGACGCCCGGTTCAAGTGGAACTCCGCAAGGTTTCCCGGCGAGAACGAGCAGCCCGCGCACGAAGTTGTCTGGGGCGAGCGCTCCGATGTGAGCGTACTGATGACTCCCGTGCAGCCCGGCGAGGAGCACCCAGAAGAGAACACCCGGCTGGGCGCGTACGCCGCGCGGCTCTGGCTGCCTCTGCTGCAGGCCGAGAGGAACGTCGACTGATGTCGGTAGAGCCATTCGATCTGCTCGGTCCCCTGCCGGCTGAGCGGACCACGACAGTGCTCGAGGCCAGCGCGGGAACCGGGAAAACGTTCACCCTCGCGGGTCTGGTGACCCGCTATATCGCAGAGGGCGTGGCGACGCTGGACGAGATGCTGCTGATCACCTTCGGTCGCGCGGCCAGCCAGGAACTGCGGGAGCGGGTGCGCTACCAGATCCTGGATGCAGCCCTCGCGCTCGACGACCCGGCACGGCTGAGCGAGCAGGCAAAGAACAACCCGGTCATCGGACACCTGCTGGCCGGTACGGCCGGGGAGCTGGCCGACCGCAGGCAACGGTTGCGCGACGCGCTGGCCGGATTCGACGCCGCGACCATCGCGACGACCCACCAGTTCTGTCAGCTCGTGCTGAAATCTCTTGGGGTGGCTGGGGATACCGATTCGGGAATGCAGCTGGTCGAGAGTCTGGACGACCTGTTAGCCGAGATCGTCAACGACGTCTACCTGGCGCATTTCGGGCATCAGCGCGATGAGCCGCCACTGGGTTACGACGACGCGCTGAGTCTCGGGCTCGCAGTCGTCGGAAATGCCCACACCGAACTGCGGCCGTCGAATCCGGCACCGGGATCGGAAGCGGCGGCGCGGGTGCGGTTCGCAACGGCGGTCTGCGCGGAGCTGGAGAAGCGTAAACGCAGGCTCGGCCTGCTGCACTACGACGACCTGCTCTCCCGGCTGGCGAATGCACTCGAGGCGCCGGACTCCCCCGCGCGGGCGCGGATGCGGCGGCGCTGGTCGATCGTCATGGTCGACGAATTCCAGGACACCGATCCGGTGCAATGGCAGGTGATCGACCGCGCGTTCAGCGGGCACTCCACGGTGATCCTGATCGGTGATCCGAAACAGGCGATCTATGCGTTCCGTGGCGGCGACATCGTCACCTACCTGCACGCTGCGGCGACCGCGGGCGTGCAGAAGACGCTGGGCACCAACTACCGCAGCGACGGCCCGCTGGTCGACAGTCTGCAGGCGATGATGCGCGACGCCCAGCTCGGTGACCCACGCATCGTGGTCCGCAGAGTCGAAGCCAACCACACCCAGCACCGGCTCGAGGGCGCGCCGCACAACGAACCATTCCGGTTGCGCGTGGTCAACCGCGACCAGTTCGGCACCCGTCCCGATCGGGTCATCCCGATCGATAAGCTGCGCACCCACATCCCCCAAGATATGGCCGCCGATATCGGCGCGCTGCTCGGCAGCGGGGCCAAGTTCTGCGGCGAGCCGCTGCAGCGGCGGGATGTCGCGGTGATCGTGGAGAGCCACCGCGACGGCCACGCCTGCTTCGACGCTCTGACCGCCGCAGGTATCCCCGCCGTCTACACCGGTGACTCGGACGTGTTCAACTGCCCCGCGGCCGACGATTGGCTGTGCCTGCTGGAGGCCTTCGATCAGCCACACCGCTCCGGACTGGTCCGGGCGGCCGCGACCACCATGTTCTTTGGTGAGACCACCGATACCCTTGCAGCACAGCGTGATACGCTGACCGACCGAATCTCGGAAACGCTGCGCCAATGGGCCGACCAGGCGCGGGAACGCGGGGTGGCCGCGGTGTTCGAGGCCGCGCAGCGCAATCACATGAGCGAGCGGGTGCTGTCCTGGGTGGACGGTGAACGACACATGACCGATCTGGCGCACCTCACCCAGGTGCTGCACGACACCGCCCACCGCAACCACTTCGGCCTCCCCGCGCTGCGCGACTGGCTGCGCACCCAACGCGACGACCGAGGCGGCAGCCGAAGCGGCACGATCGAACGTAACCGCCGACTCGACAGCGACGCCGCGGCCGTGCAGATCATGACGGTGTGGGTCAGCAAGGGCCTGCAGTTTCCGGTGGTTTATCTGCCGTTCGCGTTCAACCGCAACATCCAGACCCGTGACGTGGTGATGTTCCACGACGGCGACACCCGATGCCTGCACATCGGCGGCGAGTCGAGCCCCGATTACACCGCGGTTCAACAGCAGAGCCGTCGCGAGGCTGCCGGCGACGACGTCCGGCTCACCTACGTCGCGATGACCCGGGCGCAGTCGCAGGTCGTCGCGTGGTGGGCACCCTCGAATGACGAACCCAACGGCGGGCTGTCCCGGCTATTGCGCGGCCGGACACCCGGCAATCCGGTGGTTCCGGACCGCTGCGACCCCCCTCGGATCGATGATCCCGACGCGATGGCGCTGCTCCGCAGGTGGGCCGACCAGGGCGGTCCGGTGCTTGAGGAGTCGGTCACCTCCCCGCCGGTGGACATCGAGTTGCCTAGTCCAGCAGATGATCTCGCGGTGCGACACTTCCATCGCAACATCGATACGTGGTGGCGACGGACGTCGTACTCCGGGCTGATCCGGGTCACCGAATCCGCGGAATCCGGCGGGGTGTCCAGTGAGCCGGAGGTCGTCGGACTCGACGACGAACTCGATACCCAGGACAGCGATACCGTCGGAGTTTCCACCGCGACGACACCCCCGGCCTCATCGACGCCCCTCGCCTCGCCGATGGCCGACCTGCCCAAGGGGGCGAAGTTCGGCAACCTGGCGCACGCCGTGCTGGAGACCGCGAACCCGTTCGCCGCCGACCTGGCCGCCGAACTGAAGAGCCAGATCGAGGTGCACTCGAGGTGGTGGCCGGTCGACGCGCCCGAAGATCAGATGGCCGCTGCGATGGTGCCCCTGCATGACACCCCGCTGGGTCCACTGGCCGGGGACATCACCCTGCGCCAGATCGGACTGCGGGACCGGTTGCGGGAGCTGGATTTCGAGTTCCCGCTGGCCGGCGGCGACCTGCGGGTCGATCCCCCCGAAATCCGCCTCGCCGACGTCGGGCTGCTGCTGCGCCAACATCTGCCCGCCACCGACCCCTTGGCCTGCTACGCCGATCGCCTGGTGAGTGATCCGCTGGGCCGCCAGTCGCTGCGCGGGTATCTGACAGGATCGGTGGATGCGGTGCTGCGCATCGGCGAGCGCTACCTGGTAGTCGACTACAAGACGAACTGGCTGGGCAGCGATGCGCCGCTGTCCGCCGCCGACTACCAGCAACCACGCCTGGTCGAAGCGATGCTGCACTCGGACTACCCCCTACAGGCGCTGCTGTACACCGTTGTGCTGCACCGATTTCTGCGGTGGCGACAGCCCGGGTACGACCCCGAGACCCATCTCGGCGGGGTGCTCTACCTGTTTCTGCGCGGGATGTGCGGTCCCGACACCCCTCGCATCGACGGTCATCCCGCCGGTGTGTTCAGCTGGCATCCGCCCGCCACGCTGGTGCAGGCGGTCTCGGACCTGCTGCACGCGGGGAGGACCCGATGACGGCTCTGTTGGGTGAGTTCGCCGATGCCGGCGTGCTCGGGCTGGCCGACACCCACGTCGCGCGGCGGCTGTGTGCCCTCGCCAACGAGACTGACGACACGGTGGCGCTCGCGGTTGGGCTTCTGGTCGCGGCGTTACGCAACGGCTCGGTCTGCGTCGACCTGCGACTGGTGGCGGAGAATCATGATCAGGCGCCGCAACTGGCCTGGCCCGAGCCGGCGGCGTGGCTCGCGGCGGTGCGGGCCAGCCCGCTCACCGGTGAGCCGCCGGTGCTCAGATTCCTGTCCGACGGCTCAACGAACCTGCTCTACCTCGACCGGTACTGGCTTGAGGAGCAACAGGTGTGCCGCGACGTTTCGGCACGCCTGACGGGCACCCAACCCGCGCAGCCGGTACCCGATCTGGGCCGGCTGTTCCCGGGGAAGTTCAGCGAGCAGCGCGCCGCGGCGGAAGTGGCTCTGGGGCAACGATTGACGATCCTCACCGGCGGGCCAGGCACCGGGAAGACAACCACGGTGGCGCGGCTGTTGGCGTCGATCGCCGAGCAGGCCGACCTGGCCGGCGATGTGCCGCCGCGGATGGCACTGGCCGCCCCGACGGGCAAGGCCGCCGCCCGGCTGGCAGAGGCGGTGCAGTCCGAGATCGGCGAGCTAGCCGCCGTCGACCGCCAAAGACTGGCAGGGCTTCACGCGACGACGCTGCACCGACTGCTGGGAAGCAGGCCGGACACGTCGTCGCGCTTTCGGCATCACCGGGACAACCGACTTCCCCACGACGTCATCGTGGTGGACGAAACATCGATGGTGTCGTTGACCATGATGGCGCGGTTATTGGAAGCAGTACGGCCCGGCGCGCGGCTGCTGCTGGTCGGAGACCCGGACCAGCTGGCGTCGGTGGATGCCGGTGCGGTGCTGGCCGACTTGGTCGACGGTCTGGGCCACGGCGCGGTGGTCGAACTCAAGACCCCGCACCGGTTCGGCGCGGCGATCGGGGCGCTTGCGCAAGGGATTCGCCACGGCGACGCCGACGTCGTGCTGGAGCTATTGAGTGCCGGGGGCGAGTCGATCGAGTGGATTCAATCCGAGGATCCGTCCGGGCATCTGCACACCACCCTCGCCGCACGCGCGGTGGCCCTGCGGCAGGCCGCGCTGCTCGGGGACGCGCAGGCCGCACAGTCGATCCTCGACGGGCACCGGCTGCTGTGCGCTCACCGCCACGGCCCGTTCGGCGTGACGCAGTGGAACCGGCGGGTCGAGCGCTGGCTGGCCGAGGAGACCGGAGCGCCGATATGGTCGCAGTGGTACGCGGGCCGGCCAGTGCTGGTCACCGCGAACGACTACGGCCTGAAGATCTACAACGGCGACACCGGTGTGGTGGTGGCCTCACCTGAGGGCCTGCGCGCTCACTTCGGCTCGTTGCAGGGCTCGCTGCACTTTGCCACCAGCCGACTGCCCGAAGTCGACACCATGCATGCGATGACGATCCACAAGAGTCAGGGCAGTCAGGCCGATGAGGTGACCGTGCTGCTACCGCCGGAGGAGTCGCGGTTGTTGACGCGGGAGCTGTTCTACACCGCGGTCACCCGGGCCAAGACGAAGGTGCGGATCGTCGGCCCGGAATCGGCGGTGCGGGCCGCGATCGGGCGGCGTGCGCTGCGGGCTTCCGGATTGGCCCGGCGGCTCGGCGCCGACACCGCCCCGCGGTGACCCCTTCGTTGCGCCGAAATGGCATTCCGGCAGGCCCACACTCGCACTTTTGCTGCCGGAATGCCGTTTCGGCCAGATCCGCGGTGGTTGCCAAACGACATCGAAGACTCGCTAAGTTTGTCCGGTGAGCCGGTCACGGTCCACCAGCCAATCCGAGAGATCGTTGCCATATGCGAGTTGACGGACGGGACATCACTGTCTCGGGGAGCCTGCTCCAGCCGTTGACCCGTCGCACCAACGACATCCTGCGGCTCACGCTGGCCGCGGTGTTTCTCGTCGTCGTGGTCACCAGCTCGCTGATCACCCGCAACGAGTGGGAGGCGCTGGAGCGGTCCATCTCCGAGATCGTCGGCGTCCTGAGCCCGGCGCAGTCCAACACCGTCTACCTCGTCTATGGCATCGCCATCCTCGCCTTGCCGTTCATGATCCTGATCGGACTGATCGTCGGGCGGCAATGGAAATTACTCGGCGCCTATGCCGCGGCCGGCCTCATCGCCATCCTCTCGCTGTCGATCACAGGCAACGGCATCGCGGCGCCACAGTGGCACTTCGACCTGACCGAGCGTCTGGACACAATGCTGTCGCAGTTCCTCGATGACCCGCGCTGGATCGCGATGCTCGCGGCGGTACTGACGGTGTCGGGCCCGTGGCTGCCGGCGCGGTGGCGGAGCTGGTGGTGGGCGCTGCTGCTGGCATTCGTGCCGATCCATCTCGTCGTCAGCGCGGTCGTGCCGGTACGGTCCCTGCTCGGGCTGGCGGTGGGCTGGCTGGTCGGCGCGCTGGTCGTTCTGGTGGTCGGCACCCCCGCGCTGGAGGTGCCGCTGGAGGGCGCAGTCCGGGCGATGGCGCGACGCGGCTTCTGGGTGTCAACGTTGACGGTGGTTCGGCCCGCCGGGCGGGGGCCGCTGGTGCTGCACGCCACCCAGGACCAATTGACCGACACCCCCGACGAGGGAACCGCCGTTGTCGAGTTGTACGGGCCGCATCAACGCGGCGGCGGGTTCCTGCGCCAGTTCTGGAGCAAACTGCGGCTGCGCGACAGCGAGACCGCACCGTTGCAGCCATCGATGCGGCGCGCCGTAGAACACCGCGCGCTGATGGCCATCGCCGTCGGTGACCTCGCGCTGGCCAACACCTCGCCGATCGCGGTGGCGACGATGGACCGCGGATGGACGCTCTACGCGCACCGGACCGCCCATGGCACACCAGTCGCGGACTGTGTACCGCAGACACCGGTCGCGCGGCTCTGGGACTCGCTCGGTGTGCTGCACAGTCAGCAGATCTCGCACGGCGACCTACGCAGTAAGAACATCACCGTCATCGACGGCACCCCGATCTTCGGCGGTTTCGCCTACTCCGAGTACGGCGCCTCCGAGGCGCACCTGCACACCGATATCGCCCAGCTGCTGCTGACGACTACCGACCTCTACGGTGCCGAGTCGGCGGTGCAGGCCGCGATCGCCGTGTTCGGCAACGAGGCTGTGCTGGCGGCATCGCGTCGTCTCACCAAAGCCGCTGTGCCGAAGCGTGTTCGGGTATCGGTACACGAGGCAGGTAGCGCCCTGTCGACGGTGCGCGACGAAGTGAAGCGTCAGACGGGTGCCGACCAGATCAAGACCGAGACAATCACCCGTTTCACCCGCAGCCAACTGATCCAGATGGTGCTGCTGGTCGCGCTGGTCTACGTCGCGTACCCGTTCATTGCCACGGTGCCGGTGTTCTTCGAGGAACTGCGCTCGGCCAACTGGTGGTGGGCGCTGGCCGGGCTGGCGGTTTCGGGGCTGAAGTATCTCGGCGCGGGCGCCGCGCTGTGGGCGTGCGCCGACGGCATGGTGAAGTTCCGGAATCTGGCCATCATGCAGGTGGCGAACACCTTCGCCGCGACGACGACACCTGCCGGGGTCGGCGGACTTGCCCTGAGCACACGGTTCCTGCAGAAAGGTGGGCTGGGGGCGCTGCGGGCCACCACGGCGGTGGCTCTACAGCAGTCGGTGCAGGTGATCACTCACCTCACCCTGCTAATCATCTTCAGCGCCGCGGCGGGAGCTTCGGCCGACCTCTCCCGGTTCGTACCGAGTACCACCGTGCTCTACCTGATCGCCGGCACCGCGCTGGGAGCGGTCGGGGTGTTCCTGTTCGTTCCCAAACTCCGACGCTGGCTGGCGACCGCGGTACGGCCCCGGCTTCAGGAGGTCATCGATGACCTCGTCGAGTTGGCCCGCGAGCCTCGACGGCTTGCGGTGATCGTGCTCGGTTGTGCGGCAACAACACTCGGAGCTGCGCTGGCACTGTGGGCGAGTATCGAAGCGTTCGGCGGCGACGCCAGCTTCGTCACCGTGACGATCGTGACCATGGTCGGCGGCACATTGGCTTCGGCCGCACCCACCCCTGGCGGTGTCGGCGCGGTGGAGGCCGCTCTGATCGGCGGACTGGCTGCGTTCGGCGTACCCGCGGCAGTCGCGGTGCCCTCGGTGCTGCTGTACCGGATCCTGACCTGCTGGCTGCCGGTGTTCGTCGGCTGGCCGATCATGCGGTGGCTGACCCGCAACGACATGATCTAGCCTGCCCGCTCTGGCGCGGTGAGATATCCCTGGGGGTCGTGATTCCCGGTGATTTACGACCCTGACTTGACCCTGGCGCTCCTGGCAGTGGCGCCAGTGGCGCCGGGGCGGTCAGCAGGCCAGGCCGCCGAAGACCGCGCCGGTTACCAGGGCGATCAGGATAGCCACGGTCGGCATGCCGCTGGACAGGGCGAGGACGACCCCGGCCACCGCACCGAGGAGCAGTGCAGTCATCATCAGGATGACCGCCCAATTGACCGGGGGCGACATCCGCACCGTGGGCGCCGATTCGACATCGCGCCGGACTGCCGCTCCCTCGCCCAGTCCAACCATGGCCGCCCCTTCAGTGACTGCGACCACAATATAGCGCGAATATGGCCTGGATCACACCGCCATGGGGGACCGCGTCCTGCGAGC
>JAGQTR010000273.1 GCA_020438915.1 Mycobacterium sp. | reverse complement strand
GGCGCACGATGTCATCGATGTCGTTCACGACCCGCTCGACGATGACAGGGGTCTCGTGATTCTTGACCTCTTCGAACAGTTCGGTGAGCGCCGCCTTGCCCCGGTCCTGCTCGACCTCCGGAGGCACCTCGTCCTCTGCTTCGGCGACGTCGCGTGCAAGATCGATCAGCTCCTTGAGGAACTCGATCGAGGCGAGCTGGCCCGCTTCGTGCTTGGCCCGCAAGTTCTCGAGCCGCTCAGAGAGAGCGACGAACTGTGGGTCGCCGCTTCGGCGACGCAGCGCGTTGGGTGTTGTCACACAGGGTGTGTTGCACGGTCAGTTCCACCGGTACTGTGCCGGTGGGAGGGTGCTGGCAGGGTCGGGTGTGGGTGGCACGTTGTCGCGGCCAAGTGCCCGTTCGAGGCGGGAAACCAGGTCGATGTAACCGTCGGGGTTGTCACGGCGTCGTGTTCCGGTGCTGTGGTTGGTGTGCATTGGTTGCTCCGTGCGTTCGGCTGCCGGAGACAGTCCTGTTGCGTTGTGCTGTGTCACCCATTCGCAGCTGTTGTTGCACACGCCGGCGGCGAAGTCGTCACTTCTTGAGCCGAGGAGCTGCCCGAGCCCGGCGTGGGCGTGAGCGACAGTGGAAGGAATCCGGTATGGGAGTGCCCCGAGCCGCCCGTGCCCTACTCCGGTGAGCCGGTGGGTGTGGTTGGGCAGTCGGGTGTGGTGGGGCACTGTGTAGGTCATGGATGAACCCCACAGCCTCGTGGGCGCAGCAGCCCGGTTGTGTGTTGCCGCGCACGGCAACCAACGACGCAAGACCGGCGGCCCGTACTTTTCTCACCTGTTCGACGTCGCAGCCATGTTGGCTGACTGCGACGCAGACGATGTGACGATCTCAGCCGGGTTGTGCCACGACATACTCGAGGACACCAAGGGTCTGCCGCGGGTAGCGGTGACAGGTTGGTTATGCGGCCTTGAGGGCCTGTGGGGTCATGATGGTTTCGTATTCGGTGGGGGTCAATCGGCCGAGAGCGGTCTGTCGTCGGCGTCGGTGGTAGGTGCGTTCGATCCAGGTGACGATCGCGATGCGGAGCTGGTCGCGGGTGTCCCAGCGGCGGGTGTTGAGCACGTTCTTTTGTAGCAGCGCGAAGAACGATTCCATGGCGGCGTTGTCAGCGGCGGTGCCGACGTTGCCCATGGATCCGACCATGCGATGCCGGGTGAGGCAGCGGTGCACCTTTCGGGCGCGGAACTGGCTGCCCCTGTCCGAATGCAGGATGCAGCCGGCGACATCGCCGCGTCGGGCAACTGCCGCCTCGATCGCAGCGACCACGATGCGGGCTTTCATGCGTTCGTCGATGGCCCAGCCGACGATCCGGTTGGACCAGGGGTCCTTGATGGCGCAGATGTAGATCTTGCCTTCGTCGCTTCGGTGCTCGGTGAGGTCGGCGACCCACACCTGGTTCGGCCCGTCGGCTGCGAATCGTCGGCGCACCAGGTCGTCATGAGCGGCCGTTGCAGGCGCTGTGGTCTTTCGGTTGCCGCGGGGTTTGCCGAAGCTGCACCACCAGCCGTTCGCCCGGCACAGTCGCCACACGGTGCGATCACCGACCTGGTGGCCGGCGGTGCGGAGCTCGTCTGCGAGGAACCGGT
>JAGQTR010000272.1 GCA_020438915.1 Mycobacterium sp. | reverse complement strand
GCCCCCATAGCCCAATTGGCAGAGGCAGCGGACTTAAAATCCGCACAGTGTCGGTTCGAGTCCGACTGGGGGCACAATAAAGGGCCTGGTAGATAGGCTGATTAGGTAGATAGCCCAGCTAGGTAAGGGCGACAATCGCCTCTCAATCATGACAATGACGAACCAGGTGACCCCACGAGGAGTCATCCGCCCGGCTCGACGTGTGGAGAACGGTACATACTTTCCGAACTGCAGAGTCGTGGAGAAATGGAACTATCGGGGTCAGGGCGTCCAGTTTCCCGATGGTTCCTGCTAAATGTCGGAAGTGCTGTAACGCGTCTTGATTGGCGGAACTGCGAGCAGCGGAGGCAACTCACTTAGTCGTCCTTCACCGGCCCGAAAGGCGCGGTAGGCCTCGTCATGTTCGACGCTTTCCCAGAGTTCGTAAATGAGCCAGTGACCTTCGTCGTCCTCATCTACGAGCACATCGGTGCCCAGGTTGCCGTTGAACTTCCGGGTATCTTGAAGCGCTCGACCCATCACAGTGCGTGCTTCACCCACGGATTGCGGCTTTATCCTGAGTTCAAGAATGACCGTGACCGACAACGTCGTCTCCTCGCATCGGGCCCCGGCTAGCCTCGGAGCTAGCGCAAAGTAGAACACCACTCACACAACGACGTATCGCCTGGGTCGGTATTCGCTGCCGGTGCGACGGTGAAACCGATGGCGAGTCCGATTGTCAGCATGTCCTCACAGGGGTAAAGCTAACTCCCGTAACGTTTCTGCAGCGCCGGCCACAGTGAACTCGTCGCATATCCACAGCGGGCCGACACCGCCACTGTTTCTGCGGGGCCGCATTACTGTGCGAACGCGACGATCTCAGACGCGGTCCCCTGAAGCGCGGCAGCGCACAGCCTGGGTTGGAGTCCCATTGGGACGCCAGGCGCTGTGCTGGCGATGCAACCGGGCTGAGCCTCGATCCACGGATCGAGCGTTAAACCCATCCGCCGGGAGGTTCGATGACATCCGGCGGCGCGGTGACCCGTCCGGACAATTCTTCGAGACCCCACTCAATGTTGGCGTGGTAGACGATGGCCGGGGCATCGACATTCTTTTGATAGATGCCCCAATGTGGGTATGCGAGACCGCCGTCGTCGTCGTAGTAGCCGATAGCGGTGTCGTCGTTGACGATCTGCCTGCCATCCAGCCACACGTTGAGGTGACCGTCGTTACCAAGCAGGCCCGAGACCACCACATCGTGCACAACGCCGTCGGCCGGGCGGGTCTCCGAATAGTGGGTGACCAGCCGGCTCGGGTCGTCGTCGGATCGGGTCGACACCGTGAAGTCACCGTTGCGCAGCTCGATGGCGAACACCGGAGAACGGCCCGACGCCGTGTCCACCGAATGCCACTGGTGAATGATGTTGTGGTACGGGCTGGAATCTTCGCCTTCGGGGTCGAACGGTAGATGCTCGGGACCGACCACGAACGAGAATGCCGACCACAACGTTTCGTCGGCATAGTAATGATCACCCTCTGAAACGAGCTCGGATCGGCGATTGTCGGCCGGTCCGTCGCCATCCCAGCCGAAGTCGTTCTTGCGCACCTCAAACCGATAAACGTCGCTGGCCGGGGTGGAAAACGCGTAGTCCTTTTCCACCGCCTGCACCCGCATCGGCTGGGAATCAACGATCAAGTTCGTCGCAGACGCAAGCACCAGGCCCCGGCCAGACTGCACACCGACTTCTGCCGCGGCTTCCATGAAGAAGTCTCGGGGCAAGCCAGCCGCGACTAGGGCGACACTGAGCAACGCAAGGGTCAGCGTCCGACCGGCGCGATTGATTACCCGCATCCGCCCGACGGTAGTTTCAGTCGGCGAATTTGGCCAGTTGCCAGCACCGCGCGCGGTATCGATGAATGTGTCAGCTTCCAGAGTGGAGACTCCGGCTACCGGGAATGGTTTCCTGTGAGTGCAAGGTTCGGTTGCGGACGACGTTCTGGTCGTAGAACTGTTCGCCGTAGCAGAACTTCGGAGATCTAGCAAATAGTATGACACTGTAACCAGTTCGTCATGCGGCGTAGTCAGTTCCAGGCTGCACAACTGCGTAGCATCGCGTTGCGATGAAATTAGTCACACGATCTGCCGCCACACTATGTGCGATCAGCATGCCCATTGCTGTGGTGGGAATGGGCATTGCAACGGCCGATACTGACGTGGGGCCGACTTACTCGGATGTTTCTTCGGCGCTGACCGTCGCGGGACTTGCAGTGGTCATCGCCTCGGTGGAGGGCCACGCCCGAGCCCTCGACGACTGCGTTGTGGAGCGGTCTCAAAGCGCGCCCTGGGGTGAGGGTCGCCATGACGCGGCGGCTACGGTACTGCTCTACCTCGATTGCGGCGCCTGATCTCCGGCATAAGCCGAGTTACGTTAGAGGATCAAATGCGTATAGCTCAAGACGACTGTGACATATCTCACGTTTGACGATTCGCGACTTCGCCCTGGCGTCAATTAACGTGTGAACTAAATCACCAGATTGGCGATGTTACAGCAAATACGGAGTACGGCACTTTAAACATTGGACGCAGTTCAGTAAGTAGATGCCTGGGATCGGTACGCCCGAATCCCAGGCAGTCACCCAGATCGGCGCGGAACCAAAAGGCTAGTCGTCAGATGGCGGCCCACCCCGGTGTCACGCCGCCAACACTGCACAATTGGAGGAGCGATGCTAGCTGCGGTCCCGGCCGGTGCCAGTGTCGCTAATTCCTCAGTCGTAGAGGCAACTAGCTCCAGCCGAAACCGAGAACTCGTAGGTTGTGCGCAGGCGGCACTAGGTGCTGATCAGTGAGCGCATCGCAAGTGTTGACCGTCAGCACCCCCGCCGGCCAACAACTGGCGCCCCGACTCCCAACCAACCCGGTAGATCCGGCTGCCACCAACCCGGTGGACCCGGACAGGCGTCCCTATACCCGTCGAGACGTACGGCTGAGAGTTCTCGTCGTTCTGATGGTGACGGCCATGCCATGGTGTCTCCCGGTTGCAAATATCGCAGCCGAGTTGGCTGCCGGGTCACGAGCGGTGCTATTCGTCGTCGTTCCGGTATTGGCGTGGATCTTGGCCTCGAGTTGCGAACTTCCGCGCGGCGTAGTCGATGCCGAGGTCGACTGGATCGTTGCGTTGCTTGGCGGGGCCGGGATATTCACCGTGATCGCGTTGTTCGCCGGTCGAATTCCGACCCTTGCTCAACTCTGGCGCGTCGAATTGCTTGGTCCCGTCGTCTGGACGGCCGTGGCCGCATCGGTGGTTTTCGGTATCCGGTATGCGATCCGGTTGTGGGATCTATGGGTGTTCCTGCTCGCCTGCGCCAGCCCGCTGCCGTTTCTGCTGCTGAGCGCGTTGTTGGGCGGAAGTGACTTCGCTCTTGCGGCTATGTCCTGCACGGTGGCCACCATTGTGGTCTTTCGTGCTGCTCGCCGACATGGTCTGCTCTGGCGTCTTGCCGGTGCGGTGACGTCGTTTGCGGTCGGGTTTGCAGCGTCCTGGCTGATCCTGGTCGGATCTCCCTTTCACCATGACGCGCCGCTGGTGTCGGTCGCACTGGGGGCCGGCCTCGTGCCCTATCTGGTCACACGGGTTCTGCCCCGCCTTGCGGCGGTGAACCATGGCCGGGAAAAGCCTGCGGCTGCACGCTTCCCGCGATTGTCGCCAATCTCCATCGTGGCGACACTGGGTCTGTCGACGGTGATGTTCGTGGTCAGCTCGGCGCCGTCCCCACACTCGGCGCCTCCGCCTGCCGCCGACAACTGGGTGGCAGCCAGCGGGTTACGAGAATCGAGCACGTTCGGGGTTGCCACCGGATTGCTCGGTCCCAATGCCACCTACACGCGCTACACCGCATCGCAGCACACCACCTCGCAGCCGTGGGCCGTCGATGTGATCTCGGCGCCGACCCGGGGGGCTCTCGACGACTTCGGCAAGGTCCACTGGTATGACAGCACCGAACCGGTCGACTACAAGCCCGTTGAACTCACAGGGGTGGGCTCCCTGGCGGTGCGCTCGGCGCACAGCAATGCCGACACCACGGTCGACCCGGATGCTCGGCACTGGTATGTCCTGACGTGGATCTGGCGCGTCAGCACAGGATTTCAGCAGATCAACATCGTGGTCAACCAGCATGAGACCGGCCAGCTCCCCGACCCGGTTGGGGTGTCGTTCTCCCAGGCTGTGGTCGACCCGATTCTGTGGATAGCCCGCCAGCGACCCAAGCAAGTTTCGGAAGTGAAGCCTGCAACCGTTGAGTTGGCCGAACATCTGGCGCGGCAACTGGCCGCCGCCGCAGGAATTCCCGACGCAACTGAGATTCCGGCCACCCCTGACCAAAGCGCAAGCAAAGCCCGTGAGGTCCGATAGCCCGCAGTTCGAACGGTTCCTGCCGGTCGAGTTTTCCGCTCAAGTCACATTCGACAAGCGTTCACTCGTTCTCATCATCCTCGTGGTGGTCGCGGTAGCGACCGCTGTTGCCACCTGGCCGCATTTCGGGCTGCCGGTGTTGACAGCGACTCTCGCCATCGTCTACCTGGCAATGATCGTCGATCGGCAGTGGCTGTTGATCCGGGGAATGCGGGGCGAGGCACCGGTGAATATCGACGACGACGAGGCCCGCGCGCTGGGAGACGACGAGTTGCCGGTGTACACGGTATTGCTGCCCGTCTATCAAGAACCCGAGATCGTGCAGAACCTGATCGAGGGTGTCGGCAGACTTGATTACCCGGCGGACAAGCTCGAGGTGCTGCTTCTGGTCGAAGAGGACGACGTGCATACCCAGCTGGCGCTGGCGACCATCGAGACCGACACCATCCGGGTGGTGATGGTCCCGCACAGTATGCCCAAGACCAAGCCCAAGGCTTGCAACCACGGGATGTCCCTGCCCGACGTTCATGGCGAGTTGATGACCATCTACGACGCCGAGGACATTCCCGATCCGCTGCAACTCCGTCGGGCAGTGGCAGCCTTCCGTCGGCTTCCGGAGGATGTCGGGTGCCTCCAAGGGCGGCTGAGCTTTTACAACGAGCGGCAGAACCTGCTGACCCGGTGGTTCTCGCTGGAATACGAACAGTGGTTTGGCCTGATCCTTCCGGCGGTGGAGGCAGCCCGGTGTGTGGTTCCACTCGGGGGGACGTCGAACCACATGCCTGCCCGCATCTGGCGAGAAGTCGGGGGTTGGGACGAATTCAACGTGACCGAGGATGCGGACCTGGGGGTCCGGCTGAGGCGCTTCGGCTACCGAACGATGATTCTGAACTCGGTGACCTTGGAGGAGGCCACCTCGGATGTGATCAACTGGATCCGACAGCGGTCACGCTGGTACAAGGGCTACCTGCAGACGATGGTGGTGCACCTGCGGAGTCCGGTGACCTTGATCCGGCAGATCGGATTCTGGCCGACTCTTCGCTTGATCGGAATGACCGGTGGCGTCCCGATCAGCAGCGCGGTCAACGTTCCATTCGGCTTCATGATGCTGGTGTGGGTCGCCGGCCGGCCCGAGTTCGTCAACTTGTTGTTCCCGCCGGTCACCTACTTCATCTGCCTGGGAATGTTTCTTCTGGGCGCGCCCCTGTCGATTCTTGTCAGCTTGGTGTGCACCTGGGTACTCGGGCGACCGCACCTGTGGTGGGCAGCACTCCTGACACCGCTGTACTGGGTTCTGCAGTCGATCGCCGCGATCAAGGCTCTGTACCAGCTCCTCTTCCGGCCCTCGTTCTGGGAGAAAACGGTGCACGGATTGTCCTCCAGGGATCACCACCCGGGGGTGTCTGGATGACGATCCTTCCCAGACTGGTGTGCACCCTGGTTTTGATCTTCTGCATCAACACCGTCGGTGTTGCATTGCCGTCTGCGCTGGCACAGCCGGCGGCCGACGGATCCGATGAACCTGGCGCCGGGCCTGCCATCGACTGGCCGCGATTGGGCCTGCCGAACGAAGTGCTCATCAGCAGCTCCACGCCGGAGAAGACGGTGACGGTACCCGTACCGGACGGATACCTGCCTGCCGCCTTGACCGGCCAGGTCGAAGCGGTCTCCAATGCGGTGAACTGCCGGTTGGAGGTGTACGACGCCGACAACAGATTTCTGGGCCCGATCGCGCCGGCCGAGGGGCAGACCGTGTCGTCATTCGTCCTCGACATCTCGAATGCTTCCGTCGGACAGAGCGGCGTCGAACTGAGCTTCTACCTCCGTCAGGCCGGCCCACCGGCTGAGCTCTGCACCCAGATCTCGCAACCGTCGTCGATGACACTGAGTCAGCTGGCGACGTCGTTCTCCGGTGCACCCACCGCTCCGGGAACGGTGGCCGGATTTCTGCCCGGCTATCTCAGCCGGATCGTGGTAGGCATTGGACCCAACCCATCTGAGAGTGTCCAACAAACCGCGCTGAGCCTGGTTGCGTACCTGACACGGTTGTATCGGCCGATGCCGGTGCGTATCGACGTCGACACCTCCACCGATCCGGTCGCACCGCGGGAGGACTACGGCGCTTCGCGGATGATTGCCATCCGGGAAGGTCCCACCGCGGGCCTCAGCGTGGTCGACAGCGGCACGCCGCAGGCAACTCTGGTCATATCGGGTCAGGGCGATGGGCTGCGCCAACAGGTTGAACTGTTCGCCGACCGCCGCTTCGAGATCGCACAGACGGCCTCAGCCAATGTTACTGCCGCAGCCCAATTTCCGATGCAAACCGGAACGGTGAAGACGTTCGGAGAACTTCGAATGTCCGGACAGTTGTCGGTGATCGGCACGGACACCATGTACTTGGGTTTCGACGCAAGCGAATTCGGCGTCGGACCGATCGAAGGTGCGGAGATCAACTTACTGGCCAAATACACCCCGGTGATCGACGGCGAAGGATCGGTGCTCGTTCGCGCAGGGCCGGACGTGATCGCCACCCACGTGTTGGACCAATCCGGCAGCCTCGAGACCAAAGTGCGCATCCCTGCCGACGTGATCCAGTCCAACGTCGGACTGGGCCTGGAAATTCGTTATCTACCAAGCCAGAATCTCGCCCCGCCGGCCC
>JAGQTR010000271.1:4631-5850 GCA_020438915.1 Mycobacterium sp. | reverse complement strand
CTTCCCGAACCTGGTCATCCCGATCGTGGTCGGCGGCTTCGGCATCGGCATGATCGTGGTGCCACTGACCGTGTCGGCCATCGCGGGTGTCGGGTTCGATCAGATCGGTCCGGTGTCGGCGATCGCGCTGATGTTGCAGAGCCTCGGCGGTCCTGTCGTGCTCGCGATCATCCAGGCGGTCATCACCTCACGCACGCTCTACCTGGGCGGCACCACCGGCCCGGTGAAGACCATGAACGCGGCGCAGTTGCACGCGCTGGACCAGGGCTACTCCTACGGCCTGTTGTGGGTGGCTGCGGTCGCGGTGGTGGTCGGCGGTGCTGCGCTGTTCATCGGATACACCGCCGAGCAGGTTGCGCACGCTCAGGAAGTCAAGGACGCTCTCGACGCCGGCGAGCTCTAGCTCCTGCGAATTCGGCGCGTTGCGCGGCGCCGACGGTGCGTTAGCGCGCCCGATTCACCCGGTCAGTAAGGTTGTCGGCTGTGATCACCCGCATGTCCGAGCTGTTCCTGCGAACCCTGCGTGACGATCCGGCCGACGCCGAGGTTCCGAGCCACAAGCTGTTGATCCGGGCAGGCTACGTCCGGCCGATCGGGCCCGGTTTATACAGCTGGCTGCCGTTGGGATTGAGGGTGCTCCGCAAGATCGAAGCCGTCGTCCGCAGCGAGATGGACGCCATCGGGGGGCAGGAGATCCTTTTTCCCGCGCTGTTGCCGCGCGGGCCCTACGAAACGTCGAACCGGTGGACCGAGTACGGAGACGGTGTCTTCCGGCTCAAAGACCGCCGCGGCAACGACTACATGCTGGGGCCCACCCATGAGGAGTTCTTCACGCTCACCGTGAAAGGGGAATACTCCTCGTACAAAGATTTTCCGTTGCGGCTCTATCAAATCCAGACCAAGTACCGCGACGAGGCCCGCCCGCGGGCTGGGATCCTTCGCGGTCGCGAGTTCATCATGAAGGACTCGTACTCCTTCGACCTCGACGACGACGGGCTGAAGAACGCTTATCACGCACACCGCGAGGCCTACCAGAAGATCTTCGAACGGCTGGCGGTGCGCTATGTCATCGTGTCGGCGGTGTCGGGGGCGATGGGTGGCAGCGCATCGGAGGAATTCCTGGCAGACAGCGACGTCGGGGAGGACACCTATGTGCGCTGCCTCGAGTCCGGATACGCCGCCAACGTCGAGGCGGTGATCACTGCGGTGCCCGAAGCCC
>JAGQTR010000271.1:312-4547 GCA_020438915.1 Mycobacterium sp. | reverse complement strand
GCCGGACTCGGGCGGCAGATCACCGCCGCGGACACGCTGAAGAATGTGTTGCTCAAGGTGCGCGAGCCGGGCGGCGAGTGGGAACTGCTTGCGATCGGCGTACCCGGCGATCGTGAGGTCGACGATAAGCGCCTGGGTGCGGCGCTGGAGCCGGCCGAGCACGCGATGCTCGACGATGCGGACTTCGCCAAGTATCCGTTCCTGGTGAAGGGGTACATCGGACCGAGGGGCCTGTTGGCCAACGGTGTTCGCTATCTGGTCGACCCGCGGATCGTCGAAGGCACCGTCTGGATCACCGGTGCCGACGAACCGGGCCGCCACGTGGTCGGGCTGGTCGCGGGCCGTGACTTCGTTGCCGACGGGACCATCGAGGCCGCCGAAGTCCGTGCCGGAGACCCTTCACCCGACGGAGCGGGACCCCTGGTCGCGGCGCGGGGCATCGAGATCGGGCACGTGTTCCAACTAGGCCGGAAATACGCAGACGCGTTCAGCGCCGATGTGCTCGGCGAGGACGGCAAGCCGGTCCGGCTGACGATGGGCTCCTACGGTGTCGGGGTGTCGCGCCTGGTCGCCGTGATCGCTGAGCAATATCATGATGAGCTCGGATTACGTTGGCCCTCAACGGTATCGCCATTCGACGTTCACGTGGTGATCGCCAATAAGGACGACGCCGCGCGCGTCGGTGCCGGCGAGCTGGCCGCCGAGTTGGATCGTTTCGGCGTCGAGGTGCTTCTTGATGACCGCAAGGCATCACCGGGCATCAAGTTCAAAGACGCCGAATTGCTCGGGGTGCCGTGGATCGTCGTCGTGGGACGCGGATGGGCCGACGGCTTCGTCGAGCTGCGGAACCGGTTCAGCGGCGAGACGACGGAGATCTCGATCGTCGGCGCTGCCGACGGCATCAGGACCGCCGTCACCGCGGCTACCGCACCCTGAGCTGGGCTATTCGGTACCGCCGGGAAATGCGACGGTGATCGCGGTGTCGCCGCGGATCCGGCGCCAGCGCGCGGCGTTGACGGCGCTATCGGTCAGTGCGGTGACGGCGAACGCCCGCAGGCTCGGATCGGTCGCCTGCTCGACGACGGCACGCCACGCGGTCGCGGAGTCTTGTTCCATGGTCACCGCGAGGGTGGCGGCGTCGGCGGGCGTGTCGACCTCGATCGGCAGCGAATACCCCGCCGCGGGTATCGGTGCCTCCACACCGCCTTCCTCGAGCATCGCGATCCCCGCCTCCCGGCGTGTCCGGTGCTGTGCCATGGCTTCCGAGACCAGGTAGTTGACGTCGGGAATCGAATGCGCCGATACGATCCCGTACCCGTAGATGGTGGCGTGCTCGGTGGTGATGGCGTCGTACAGTGCACCGTCGGCGGGGTCGCTCGGGCGAGTCGGCGTGCTCGGGTCGGGTACCGGATTCGGAGAAGTCATCGGCTGCCTCCGGGTGGGTTCAATCCCACGCTGTAGGCGGCCGTGCACGCCGCGGCAATGGAGCCGAGCAGACCGGCGCGGTAGCCCGACAGCGCCGCGGCTGCCTGCGCGGCGCTGTCCGCAGAGCCCCGCAGCGCACCGATCACGTCCTGGACTCCTGGCGCCGAATTGTCTGCCGGCGAGGACACCGCCGACGTCGTCGTCGGGGTCGTGGTGAGGCTGGTGGTCGGGGCGGCGCTGCCGGTCATGCGCACGATCTCCTCGGCCAGCGCCTCGGCGTGTGCCGCGCGCTCGGCGGCAACCTCGGTCAGCGCATCAACCGCCGGTCCGGGAGCCTCGGCGGCTTCGGTGGCCAATTGGCTGTCGGCTCGGGCGCGGTCGAGTGCGGTCGTCAGGTCGTCGAGATCCGGTGGCGGCGCGGTGGTGGTGCTGCAGGCCGTCGAGGCCACCGCCGATGCGCCCAGAATTGCCAGGGCAGCGGCGCCGGAGAGGAGGCGTCGACGGCTGATGGTGGGCGGGCGGCTGTGCACGTGCAACATCCTGCCATCACCCGGACGCCGTGCGTGGCGACCGCGTGGGGTCTCGGCCGGCTGTGGTGGCCGCTTTTCGCTATTTGGCGCGCCTGCGCTGGCGTATCGTGGTGTGGCGGGTCTCGGGGACGTGTTCTCACGTTCTCGAGTAAGCGTGTCCGGACAACTCAAGATGAGGAGCTCGCCGTGGCGGAGCGGTCTACGGGATTACCGTCGCAACGACAGGTGACCGAACTGCTCGACGGAGAGTTCGCGCGCGCCGGATTCGACATCGAGGACGTCGTGATCGACCCGTCGGCGCGTCCGCCCCGCATCGTGGTGGTCGCCGACAGCGATGACGGACTCGACCTCGATTCGATCGCCCAGCTGTCCCGGATGGCCTCGGAGTTGCTCGATGACCTTGATTCGGCAGCCTATGTCCTCGAAGTGACCTCACCGGGGGTGGAGCGCCCGCTGACGACCGAGAAGCACTTCCGCCGGGCACGGGGACGCAGGGTGCAGATGACCCTGTCCGACGGATCCACGTTGACCGGACGGCTGGGCCAGGTCCAGGCAGTATCGGTCGGGCTGGTTGTGCGCGATGGTGCCCGCGGGTTCGCGGTGCACGACGTCGAGCTCGACAAAATTTCCAAAGCTGTTGTTCAGGTGGAGTTTTCACCGCCGAATCCGCATGAGCTGGCATTGGCCGGACAATCCGGGAAGGAGGCCTGAGCGTGAATATCGACATGGCGGCACTGCACGCGATCGAGGCCGACAAGGGAATCACGGTCGACGTCGTGGTGGAGACGATCAAGTCGGCACTGCTGACGGCATATCGACATACCGAGGGTCATGAGGCCGACGCGCGCATCGACATCGACCGCAAGACCGGCATCGTGAAGGTGATGGCCCGCGAAACCGATGCCGACGGCAACGTGGTGCACGAATGGGACGACACCCCGGAGGGCTTCGGCCGGATTGCGGCCACCACCGCACGCCAGGTCATTCTGCAGCGTCTCCGCGATGCCGAGAACGAGAAGAACTACGGCGAGTTCGCCGCCCGCGAGGGCGACATCGTCGCCGGTGTCATTCAGCGCGACTCCCGGGCCAACGCCCGCGGCCTCGTGGTGGTGCGGATGGGCAGCGAGACCAAGGGATCCGAGGGCGTCATCCCGGCCGCCGAGCAGGTACCCGGCGAGCGCTACGAGCACGGCGACCGGTTGCGCTGCTACGTCGTCGGGGTGTCCCGCGGCGCCCGCGAGCCACTCATCACGTTGTCACGCACCCATCCCAACCTGGTGCGCAAGCTGTTCTCACTGGAGGTGCCCGAGATCGCCGACGGATCGGTCGACATCGTCGCGGTGGCCCGGGAGGCCGGCCATCGCTCGAAAATCGCCGTCACGTCCCGGACACCCGGACTCAACGCCAAGGGCGCCTGCATCGGACCGATGGGGCAACGCGTTCGCAACGTGATGAGCGAATTGTCCGGCGAGAAGATCGACATCATCGACTACGACGAAGACCCCGCCCGGTTCGTGGCCAACGCGCTGTCACCGGCCAAGGTGGTGTCGGTGTCGGTGATCGACGAGGGGTCGCGAGCGGCCCGGGTGGTCGTTCCGGACTTTCAGCTCTCGCTGGCAATCGGCAAGGAAGGACAGAATGCCCGGTTGGCGGCCAGGCTGACCGGCTGGCGTATCGATATCCGCAGCGACGACGCCTCGGCCGATACCCCGGCTGGTCGGAACGAGCCCAGGCCCGACCCTGCCCATGGCGCGGTTGGCGACCGCTGAGGGGTCGACGTCGTACCGGTTTTCTTTTCCGCACCGCAGTGGCGGTAGACTCGCCTGTGATCCAGCGCGAGACATCGGCTCGGACGCAGCGAGGCATCATCGAACCTTCGGGTGGACCGGTGCGGACCTGCATCGGATGCCGAAATCGAGAGTTGGCCGTCGAATTGCTTCGGGTTGTCGCTGTTGACAGTGCGAACGGGACTGGGAACGGCTCCAGTGTCGTGACCGTCGACGCAGCGGGAACGCTCCCGGGGCGGGGTGCATGGTTGCATCGCGATCCC
This sequence comes from Mycobacterium sp., assembly GCA_020438915.1. Lineage (GTDB taxonomy): Bacteria > Actinomycetota > Actinomycetes > Mycobacteriales > Mycobacteriaceae > Mycobacterium. Next base: position 542 of record JAGQTR010000271.1, on the reverse strand, counting down.
GAGTGTCTGCAAGGGGCAATCCGACGGCGGGCGTTCGGCCGAGCGTTGCGGATCACCGGTAGCCCGGACATCACCGCGGTGGAAGAGTATTTCACCCGGCAACAGAACAGGTAGCGAAGAACATGAGCACACCGTGAAGTCTCGATGACCATGCGGCATAGCTAAACCGAGGCGCGGCGCCCACCACCGCTGTCGCCTCCCAGACAGGAGATGTAGTGGCAGGTAAGGCC
>JAGQTR010000271.1:0-299 GCA_020438915.1 Mycobacterium sp. | reverse complement strand
AAGGAACTCGGTGTCACCAGCAAGGAAGTTCTCGCCCGTCTCAATGATCAGGGCGAATTCGTCAAGTCCGCGTCATCCACGGTGGAAGCGCCCGTCGCCCGCCGTCTCCGCGAGTCGTTCGGCGGGCCGAAACCGGCAGCCGAGACGGTCAAGAGCAGCGGCAACGGTTCACCGGTCAAGGCCGCCGCGCCGGAGACCAAGCCGGCAGCCCCCAAGCCTTCTGCACCGCCGGTAGCTCAGGAGCCCGCGCCGGCCCCCGCCGCGCCGGCCCCACCCGCGGCGCCGGCCCCGGAGGCCCC
>JAGQTR010000270.1 GCA_020438915.1 Mycobacterium sp. | reverse complement strand
GTCGCGGGCCGACCTGCTGCGGGCACTCCCGGGGAGCGGCACCGACACCCACGCGGTGGAAACGGCTGTGCTGCGGCTGCGCGCTGCCCTGGGAGACAAAGCGATGGTGTCCACCGTGGTCAAACGTGGCTACCGGCTTACCCTCGATGAGCCCCGCGATCCCGCCGAGGCCCACTCGTGGTGAATTTTGTGCTGGTAGCGCACGGCACCCGCAAGAAACGTGGGGTGTCGCTGATAGGCGACCTCGCGGCGCAGGTATCCCAATCGCTGGGCCGACCGGTGCACGTCGCGTTCGTCGACGTCCTCGGCCCGACGCCGCGCGAGTTGCTCGGTGCGACGCCGGACCAGCCGGCGGTGCTGGTGCCCGCCTTCTTGGCCCGCGGATTCCACGTCTCCGACGACGTCCCGTCGCAAGTGCGGGCCAGCGGACACCGCGACGTGACGATCACCGCCGCCCTCGGTCCCGACCCGCAGCTGATCCGGGTGCTCGTCGACCGGCTCATCGAAACTGGTTGGCGGCCTGATGATTCGGTGCTCCTGGCAGCGGCGGGTACATCGGATCCCAGTGCCCGCCGCGACCTGCATACGACGGCGACGTGGCTATCGGCGACGATCGGGTCGCGGGTCGAGCTGGCGTTCGCGGCCACCGGCGAACCCCGGGTGATCGACGCCGTCGCGGCAATGCGCGCCGATGGCCGGAGCGGCCGTGTCGTCATCGCGTCGTACTTGCTATCCGAGGGGTTGTTCCAGGATCGGTTGCGCGGCAGCGGAGCCGATCTGGTGACCGACCCGCTGGGAACGCATCCCGGGGTGACTCGGTTGATCACCAGCCGGTTCCTGCGCGCCGGCCGCGACTTCCGACTCGACTGCCTGCCGAAATGGCACCCAGACAGCCCTGCACCCGCAGTTCTGCTGCGTAATTGCAGTCTCGGCGGTAGACCGGTTTAGGGATGGCTGGTCGAGGACGGCGGCAGGCCGGCCACCAGTGGGGTGTCGACTCCCACCCGACCGAGCTGCATCGCCCCTCCCGGATCGCCGAGCGGTTCGTTCCGCCCCGGCAGAATCGAGGTGAAGAAGGTGGCGTTGTCCTCGAGGAACTCCGCCTGCTCTTCAGGCAGGTCAGTCTCGTAGTAGATGGCGTCCACCCGGCAGGCGATACTGCATGCGCCGCAGTCCACGCACTCGTTGGGGTTGATGTACATCACCCGGTCGCCCTCATAGATGCAGTCCGCCGGGCACTCCTGCACGCAGGACTTGTCGAGGGTATCCACACACGCACTGCCGATCACGTAGGTCATGGCGACGACGCTATTGCGCTCAGCCGCCGAAATCATGGGCCAAAAGTCCCTTCTTGGATCACGACCCGATCACGTCGAAACGAGGTGTTCGGGAGCCGACCTGGACGTCGCCCTCGGCGGTGACCCGGGTGGCATACACCGGCAGCGAGACGTCCGCGGAGTCCAGACAGCTGCCGTCGTCGAGGGCGAAGACCTGCTTCTTGATCGGGGACGCGACGATCGCCCGACCCGCACGGTCGCCGACGATGCCACGCGACATCACCGCGGCACCGCAGAACGGGTCGATGTTGCCGACAGCGTGCAGGCTGGCATCGTCGAGCCGGAACAGCGCTGCCTGGGAGCCATCTGGGAGCAGCACCCCGACACCGCGACCCGGAAGCAGGGATCGATAGCTGCACGCAGTGGTCCAGACCTGGCTGTCGTTGACTTGGGCGTCGTTGAGCAGAGTCATCGCGCCGCACCTCCTACTGTCGGCATTCCGATAGGTGTCGGCACCCTTCGGCCGGAACTTTCAGTGAAGGTGACGGTCGGGTCGACGACCTCGGGTGCGTTGACGAACGAGACGAAGCGCGACAACTTGTCGGGATCGGCGAGCACGCCCCGCCATTCGCATGCGTAGTTCTCGATGTGCCGGGCGATCGCCGCCTCGAACTCGGCGGCCAGCCCCAACGAGTCGTCGCACACGACCTCGCGCAGATGCTGCAGGCCGAGCTGTTCCACCCAGGGGGCCGTGCGTTGCAGCCGGTCGGCGGTGCGGGTGTAGAACACCAGAAACCGGTCGATGTAGCGCACCAGGGTTTCGTCGTCCAGGTCGCCGGCGAGCAGCTCGGCGTGCCTGGGGGTCATGCCGCCGTTGCCGCCGACATAGAGGTTCCATCCGGTTTCGGTGGCAATGACCCCGACATCTTTGCCGCGCGCTTCGGCGCACTCGCGCGCGCACCCCGACACCCCCATTTTGATCTTGTGCGGGGCCCGCAGTCCGCGATAGCGCAGCTCCAGGTTGATCGCCATCTGCACCGAATCCTGTTGTCCGTAGCGACACCAGTCGCTGCCGACGCAACTCTTCACGGTGCGCAACGCCTTACCGTAGGCATGACCGGACTCCATACCGCCCTCGACGAGGCGGCGCCAGATCTCGGGAAGTTGGTCGACGCGTGCACCGAACATGTCGATGCGCTGCCCGCCGGTGATCTTGGTGTATAGGTTGAAGTCCCGGGCGATTTCGCCGATCAGGATGAGGTGCTCGGGGGTGATGTCTCCGCCGGGCACCCGGGGCACCACCGAGTAGCTGCCGTTGCGCTGGATATTGGCCAGGAAGTGGTCGTTGGAGTCCTGCAGCGACGCTTGTTCACCGTCGAGGATGTGGTCCGAACCGGTCGAGGCCAGGATCGAAGCGACGACGGGTTTGCAGAGGTCGCAACCCTTTCCGGTGCCGAATCGCTCGATCAGGGCTGAGAAGGTCCGGATGCCGGTGGCGGTGACGATCTCGAACAACTCGGCGCGCGACTGGGTGAAGTGCTCGCACAGCGCCTTGGACTGTTCCACCCCCTCGGCTTCGAGCAACTGCTTGAGCAGCGGCACACAGGAACCGCACGAGGTGCCGGCCAGCGTGCACGTCTTCAGGCCGGGAACATCACAACAACCCGACCCGATGGCCGCGATCAATTCGCCCTTGGAGACGTTGTTGCAGGAGCAGATCTGCGCTCCGTCGGGCAGAGCGGCGACGCCCAGGGCGCCGGCGGCCCGACTGTCTGATCCGGCCGTGGCGATCAGCGCGAGCGGATCGCCGGGAAGTTGCTCCCCCACCATCGGACGCAACACGCCGTAGGCGGCCGCGTCGCCGACGAGAACGCCGCCGAGCAGTGTCTTGGCGTCATCGGAGAGCACCAGCTTGGCGTATGTCTGGTGGACGGCATCGTTGACCACCACCTCCAGACAGTCCGGCGTGACACCCATCGCGTCACCGAAGCTGGCCACGTCCACGCCGAGAAGCTTGAGTTTTGTCGACATATCGGCCCCGGGAAACTCCGCGGCGCCGCCCAGCAGCCGATCGGCCACGACCTCAGCACTGGTGTAGCCCGGCCCGACCAGGCCGTAGCAGCGGCCCTCGATCGCGGCGGCCTCCCCGATGGCAAAGATGCTGGGATCACTGGTGACACAGGCGAGGTCGGTGAGAATTCCACCGCGTTCGGCGATCTCGAGCCCGGCGCCGCGGGCGAGTTCATCGCGCGGGCGTACCCCCGCGGCGAAAACCACCAGACCGGCATCGATGAAGGTTCCGTCGCTCAGTGTCACCCGTACCGAGTCGTCCTCGGCGGACCGCCGGACGGGCCGATTTCGTTGGGTCGGCTTGATCGAGTCGGTCCCCACTCCGGTGTGCACGGTGATGCCCAACTCGGTGACCATTCTGCCCAGCAGCGCGCCGCCTGCTTCGTCGAGTTGCTGGGCCATCAGCCGCGGTGACCGCTCCACGACATGGGGTTGCAGACCGAATACGCGAAGCGCGTTCGCGGCCTCCAGCCCGAGCAGACCGCCGCCGATCACGACGCCGATCGGCGCCCGGCCGGTCTCACGGGATCGCACCGCGTCGGCCCGGATCGCGTCCAGGTCGTCGAAGGTGCGGTAGACGTGACAGGACGGCAGATCGCGCCCCGGCACCGGCGGCACATAGGCGTACGACCCGGTCGCCAGCACCAGCGCGTCGTAG
>JAGQTR010000269.1 GCA_020438915.1 Mycobacterium sp. | reverse complement strand
CGATGATTCCCGCTCCCCCGCAGAGCAGTTCGAGCGCGTGCGGGAAGGCGGTGGCCACGACGGGACGGCCACTGACGACTGCGTCGACGAGGACTCCGGAGGCGACCTGATCGGTGGAGTCGTAGGGCACCACGATGACCGAGGCCGACTGGATCAGGGCCGTGAGCATGGCGCCGCCGTAGTACTGCGAGTCGAAATGCACCGAATCCGCCACTCCGCTGCGGTCGGCCTGCTCGATGAGAGATTCGCGGTAGGCCTCACCCTCAGCGGCGAGGACCTTCGGGTGGGTCGGCCCCGCAACGACGTAGCGTGGCCGGCCGGGCAGGTTCTGCAGGTCTGACATTGCGTCTATGACCCGCTCGATCCCTTTTCCGCGGCCCAGCAGACCCCAGGTCAAGATCGTGGGCCTACTCGCCCGCTTCAGCCGGGGGCTGTTCGGGATGGTCGCTCCGTGCGGGATGGTCACAACTTTGCGACGGTCGACGGCATAAGTCAGACACAACCGTTCCCGCGCCGCATCAGACATCACGACCACTTGATCCGCCTTGGCCGCTACGGTCTCGAGAACCTCACGTTGATGCGGGGTGGGGTCTTTAAGAACCGAATGGGCCACGACGATCGAGGGCACCTGCAGCTGTTCGAGAATGTCGATCACTTCGGCACCGTCGGCACCGCCGTAGATGCCGTAGTCGTGCTGCACCAGCGCGACGTCGTTGTGATTGAGCGAGTCCGCGCATGCCCGCACCGAGGGCGCCGATCCGTTGACCAGTTCTGCGACAACCCGGCTGCTCGAGGGGGGCAAGTCGTCGGCAACCCGCACGACACCGACCTCGGATCCATGCCCACCCAATGCGCGCGACAGCCCTGCGCTGAACGACGCCACACCGCACGGGGTAGGGGCGTAGGTGCTCAGAATGCCGAATCGCACGGTCTTGGAAAATGGTTTCCGCGCAACGGGATCACGCATCGTTTGGAAAGTGGGCACAGCGTTCAAGGCATTCCCGACGTACGGTTGCTACCGGCGTGTCCGGCGTGAGCGGTTGCTCGGCGAGATCAGCGGAGGCCAGCTGACGCATCCCGGACTGGCTGGGTTCCCAACGGTTTCCAGGCTACACCTTGGTACCGGCCGGTGCGACGCTGCCCGTCGGCCACGCGCGGGGAGTAGGGTCGAGCTATCGGGACCGACCAGGCCCCCGCAATCACCAGGGGTCCCGCGATGTCTGACAAATCTCCTCGCCAAGCCATGTCCAAGAAGTCCGGAAAGTCGCTCAAAGAGAAGCGCGCGGCCAAGAACGCCAAAACTGCGGCCAAGACGTCTGCGGCCGAGTCGGCAATTTGGGACAAGAAACGCTGATAGTCAACGTATTTCAACGATTCATATCAGTTGAGCGAGCGTATGTTTCGCGGGGCGCTGAGACTGAAACGAGATGTGGGCTGGCGGGAAATCCCACCAGCCCACATCTACGGGTTTGAGCCGCCTGCTAGACGACGGTTACGCCGACCGCTTGAGGTCCCTTGGCGCCCTGTTCGATTTCGAACTGAACACGTTGGTTTTCCTCGAGCGAGCGGTATCCGCTCCCACCGATTTCCGAGTAGTGAACGAACACATCTTCTGCGCCGCCATCGGGGGCGATGAAACCGAAGCCTTTATCGCCGTTGAACCACTTCACAGTTCCCTGTGCCATACTCTTTCAACTTCCGTCATTCTGAATGGATGTCAGTAGAGACATCCCAGATAAGGCTAGCACGGCGGGCCTAGCCCACCGAAACTCATTCAAATTTCCAGTAGCGCAGCTTTTTTCATCGCTGGGACGCAATGGGTCAGGAGCTGATCGGGTCGCACCACTTCGCGCTCTCGGCCTCGGCAAGCCGCATCACCACGCGGGCCGTCTCGAACAGCCGGGAGTCGCCGGTACCGCCCGAGGTCGGTAGCCCTGCGGCAGTACGGAGCACCATCAACCCGAGCGCCTGTGAGGTCATGCTCGGAACGACAAGAAGTTTCGCGCTTGCGACGCGCCCGACTACCACCATCAGCCGGGGGCGCCGGTAGTGTTCACCGGCCTTCATCAACCGCGCACCGGTGGCAATCGTTTCCAGATCGAGTTGACCTTCGGTCACCGACCAATTGATCCGGATGTCGACGATCTCGCCCAGGGATCGGTGCAGCGCGCCGACCAACTCGGGCAGCTCGGTGGCCACCGATGCCGTGTGCGGCCACCAGGCGCCGTCGATCTCGCCACCCAACTCGCCGGCAAGCGTGACCCGGATGGGTCGGGAAGCGCGGCGGGACCGCGCCAACCCGTTCACGGGGATGGCGAATCAGCAGGGGTGGTTTTCTTGGGTTGATCGGAGAACACGGGAGCCTGTACCGGCTCTTGGGATTTCGGGCCAGACTTGGCGACATGCGGCGCCTGACGATGTGAAAACAGATCAGACGAATCCATAAGCAACGTCCTTGAGTGGTGCGGGGGCGCACCCCACACTTGTGTCCGAGCGAAGAGAATCGCGTCGCGGGCTGAAGCACTTTCACGTCGGAATTTGTCGCAGTGGACTGTCGGCGCGAAGTCAGCCTAACCCCCAGACTACACCCACCTGCTTCTCGGCAACCGGGAACACCCTGCGCCGTGCTGCGCAGAGCTGGTGGCCGGGGGGTTACCGGGGTACCTGCTCACTTGGGGCGCGCAGGCGCGGTCCGGCGCGATCGGATACGAATCCGGGCGCCCCGGTGCGGCACGAAGATGACGTGTTTGAGGCGTTTGCGCTCCCCCGCGTCATCAGTCGTTTCCAACTCGACGCGGCGCAGAACCTCAGCCAGCACGACCCGGAACTCGACCATCGCAAACGTGGCGCCGAGACAGCGCCGGTTGCCGCCACCGAACGGCAGATATGTCGATGGGCTATGGGTCGTCCCGAGCATGCGGTCCGGGTCGAATCGGTCGGCGTGGGGATAGGACGCATCGCTGGCGTGCACGACCACCATGCCGGGCATCACCATGACCCCGGCGGGCAGCCGATGCCCGGCCAGCTCGACGGGTGCCTTGAGAACCCTTCCCACGTCGAAGACGACCGGACGGATCCGCAGCGTCTCCTTGGCCACCGCGTCGAGGTAATCGTCATCACCGTCGCACGCGGCCTGCACCGCCCTGGCCAGGATTGCCGGATGCCTCGTCAACCGCTCCAGCGCCCACGAAAGCCCGGTCGCTGTGGTGTCGTGCCCGGCAACCAGCAGTGTCATCAGCTGATCGCGCAGCTCACGGTCGCTCATCACGCGCCCGTCGTCGTCTGCGGCCTGCACCAGCAGCGCCAGCGCGTCGGTGCGCTCAGCCAGGTCCGGATCGGCGCGACGATCGGCGATCTCGGCGTACAGCAGGCGATCGGCTTCATCGATCGCGGCGGCCAGTGCGCGCCACGGGCGCCGACGCATGAGTTTCGGACTCGCGATCGCCAGCGTCTCCCACGGTCTTACGCTGAGCAGTCGCGGCATGACTTCGCGCAGTGCAGCCAGCCGCCCCGCATCGGTGGCGCCGATGACGGTCCGCAGGATCACCTCCAAGGTGATCTGGGACATCCGCGGCGCCACCGGAAATGCCGTGCCCACCGGCCAGCCCGCGATGTTGTCCGCGGCGATCTCGGCGATCAACGATGCCTGTCGCGCGACCGCGTCGCGGGCGAACGGCGCAAGCATCAGTCGCCGACGGTCACGGTGCACATCCTCGTCGATCACCAGTACCGAAGTATCACCCAGTAGCCCCTTCAGCATCGAATTCGCTTCTCCCGCATGGTAGATATGGGGATCTCCGGCGAATACGGTCTTGA
>JAGQTR010000268.1 GCA_020438915.1 Mycobacterium sp. | reverse complement strand
AGCGCAACGTACTGTCGGGCGAGTCAGGACTCGCCGCGTCGGTATTCGCCACCCGCAAGGTATTCGGCCTCACTCAGCCGAGCCTCGGTGAGATCAAGGCGATGTGCCAGGCGCGCGATGTGACCGCGATCTCGGCCCTGTTCGCCGAAGCGCGGACCAGCGCCGCAGCACGGCTCCTCGACAGGGGCGACGGTGCAGGTGGTGCACTACAAGCGCCGACGTTGGTACTGCCGCTCGACCAAGCCGAGGAATTGTTCTCCGCCGACGCGGGCGAGTCGGCCGATGCGTTCCTGGAGTTACTCGCAGGGGTCGTCAAGTCGATCAATGCCACCGAAGTCGGTCTGGTGGTCGCGGCGACCATCCGCACCGACCGTTTCGAAGTCATGCAGACCCACCCGCGACTGGCCGAGGTGGGTAGCGTCCTCTTCGACGAACTCAAACCGATGCCGCCGACCCAGTTCAAGGAGGTGATCGTCGGGCCTGCCGCGCGCGCAACCGATTCCGGCCGCCCGCTGCGGATCGCCCCCGAACTGGTGGACCGGCTGCTTCAGGATGCGGGGCAGGGCGCGGACACGCTTCCGATGCTGGCGCTGACGCTGTCACGGCTCTACGTCGACTATGGCGCTTCGGGTGAATTGGCGCTGGCCCACTATGAGTCTCTCGGCGGAATGCGGCGGGTGGTGCAGACCGAGATCGACGACGTGCTGTCCTCCGAGCCCGGTCAGCGCCGAGCTCAGCTGGACGCATTGCGAGCCGCGTTCATTCCGTGGTTGGCCACCATCAACCCCGACAGTGACCAACCGATGCGGCGCGTTGCCCGCTGGTCGGACCTACCTGAATCCAGCCGTGCGCTGATCGACGCGTTGGTGAGTAAGCGGTTGATGGTGAAGGACACCCGGGGCGGGCAGATCGTCGTTGAGGTGGCACTGGAAAGCCTTCTGCGTCAATGGGATGAGTTGGCCGGCTGGCTGCGCGACGAGCGCAAGGAACTCAAGGACGCAGACGACCTGGAGCGCGGTGCGGCAGCGTGGGAAGCCAACCGGCAGAACCCGGAATGGCTACTGGAGGGCAGCAGGCTTCAAGAAGCGACGGCGCTGGTCAACAAACCGAGCTTTCGGCAGCGGCTTGTCGGCGTACACCCGTACCTCACCGCGTCCCACGAGCGTGAGAACCAACGCCGCGCCGCCGAGGACCAGCGACGCCACGCTGAACTTCAGGCCGCCCAGGAACGCGCCCACCACGCGCAGGAACGGGCCACCGCCGCCCAGGAACTGCAGGCGACGGCAGAAGCGCATACTGCGACGCTGCGCAAACGGTCCCGGGTGATGCGCGCCGTGCTCGCGGGTACCGCGATCGTGGCTGTGCTGGCGGTGGCGGCGTCGGTCTTCGGATTCGTTTCGCGCGGCCAGGCCCAGGACCGATTCCGTCAGGCCACCGGTGTCCGGTTGGTGTCCGAGGCGCAAGCAATGTTTGCGGGCTCTCGGCCCGGCGGTGACGTCCGGGCAATACACCAACTGCTGGCCGCTGCAGCGATCACTGGCCAACCGGATCGGGATGCCCTCTACGACGCCGTCGTCCAGGAGGCTGCGTTGTCGAAGGTGATCACCAACGACCAGGCGTTGTGTCCTGCCGCGTTCAGTCCGGATGGCAGGTTGGTCGCCGCCGGGAATGCCGACCTGGACGGGGGAGACGGCAGCATCAGGATTTGGGACGTCGAAACCGGCCAGCCGCACGGCGATGTCCTCTCCGGCCACCAGGACGTCGTGAACGCAGTGGTGTTCAGCCCCGACGGAACCGAGCTGGCGTCGGCGAGCGTGGATGGCACGGTGCGGATCTGGAACGTGGAAACCGGTCAGCAGGATGGGGACCCGTTGGAGGTCGGCGACTCGGCGACGGACGTGTTCTTCAGTCGCGACGGTATCCAGATGGCGACGCTCAGCTGGGAAGGTGACGTTCAGGTCTGGGACACGAAAACCAGGGAACGCGTCGGGGAGCCCTTGCTCGGGGGAGTCGAGAAGGTGGCATTCACCCCTGATCGGCAGCGAGTCGCAGCCAGCGACGATGACGGCAACATCGCGGTCGTCGATATGTCCTCGGGCAAGCTGATCACCGAGATTACGCGGGACGCCGCCTTGACGGTACTCCAGCTGAGCCCTGATGGCAGGCAGGTGATGTCGGCCGGCCCTGCCAGCCCCCTGGAACTGTGGGATGCCGAGACCGGCCAACCCATCGACGCACCGGCAGCCGGCGGGCAGTACTCCACATTCGTCGTCGCTGCCGCGTTCAGTCCGGATGGACGTCTCATCGCTTCGGGGACAAACGATTCGGCAGTTCAGTTATGGGACAACGTGAACGGTCAGTTCTTCGACGTGCCGTTGCCCGGACCCGCCGGACTGACGTTGGGTGTTTCCTTCGACCCGGACGGTAAGCGGTTGGCAGTCAGCGGCAGCGACGGCACGTTGTGGATCTTCGAGGTGCCTTCGGCGTTGCCCCTCCCCGGGCGGGCGGTCGCGTTCCGGCCCGACGGGACGCTGGCGGTCGGAGCCGAGAACGGCACCGTGCAGATGTGGGAACCGGCAACCCGCGAGGCGCTAAATGCGCCGAGCAAACCGGCCGAGGGTGTCGCACGAATGGCGTTCAGTCAGGATGGGCGGCAGTTGGTGTCGACGAGCACCGAGGGTGCACTGCAGTTCCGGGACCCCGATACCGGAGCCCTGAGCGGCCGACCTGTTGACGGCGGTGGTTTCCTGGGGCCAGTTGCCTTCAGCGCAGACGGTCAGGTCGTCGTCACCGGCACAGCAGATGGTGGGGTTCGGTTGTGGGACAGCCAGACTCGGCGACCGCGCGGGAAGCCATTTGAGGATGAAGACAGCAAGACCGTAGCGGTTGCTTTCGCCGCCGATGGGGGAACGGTGGCCGCCGTGGACCTCGAAGACCCGGCCGGCCAACTCGTCGTGTGGGATACCGACACCGGGGAGCGGGTATCGGAAACCCCGCTGACCAGTGGCGCGCTCGCCGGTGCGCTTGGTCCCGGTTTGGTCGCCGGGACCGGAGGCATCGACGGCTATGTCACGTTCTATGAACCCGAGACCGGCGACGCGAAGCGAAAACCCGTCCGCGGACACGGCTCCTACGTGACAGCGATGGCCTTCGGGGCGGATGGGGCTCGCGCCGCCACCGGCGGTGGTACGACGGTGCGACTGTGGGATGCCGGGACGGGTGAGACCATTGGTCAAGCCCTCCGCGGACCGCGGGATAGTGTGATCGACGTTGTCATCAGTCCTGATGGCCGCTATATCGCGGCGGCAACATTCAACAACGAAGTGTGGCTCTGGCCGGCGAGCGCCAGCCCCGATGACCTGTGCGCGAAGTTGACCACCAACATGAGTCAGAAGCAGTGGGATGACTGGGTGTCACCCGACATCGACTACATCAAGACCTGCCCGGCGCTCCCCGTCCCACCGAGCTGAGCAGATGATTCACAAGACACGCGATCAGCACCTGTTCGATGACGGGCCCAAACGGATCCTGGCACTCGACGGTGGGGGTATCCGCGGCGCGTTGACGCTGGGCTACCTGTCACGGATCGAGTCGATCCTGCGCGAACGCAATGGAGATGATCCCGAGTTTCGGCTCTGCGACTACTTCGATCTGATCGGTGGCACCTCGACCGGGTCGATCATCGCGACCGGACTTGCACTCGGGTTTTCCGTCGAGAAGTTGACCGACATCTATCGTGCGCTCGGCGAAGAGGTGTTTGAGTCCGGTTTCCTGCGGTTCGGCGTGTTCAGTGCCAAGTTTCCCACCGAACCGCTCGAGAGGGCTCTACGGGCCCACTTCGGCGACGAGACACTGGGCAGCGAAAAGTTGCGCACCGGACTCATGGTGATGACCAAACGCCTCGATACCGGCAGTCCGTGGTTACTGCACAACAATCCGCGCGGCAAGTACTACGGGGTGCGCGAGAGCGGCGGAGCTCCCAACCGGGATCTGTTGCTGCGCAAAATTGTGCGGGCGAGTACGGCCGCCCCGCATTTCTTCGAACCTGAGCTGTTGAAGGTCTCGGATGAGGTCTGCGGTGCTTTCGTCGACGGTGGCGTCAGCCCATACAACAATCCGGCGATGCAGATGCTGATGCTGGCGACCTGCTCCGGCTACGGCCTCAACTGGGCGTTCGGGGCGGACCGGCTGCTCTTGGTGTCTGCGGGCACCGGGCACCTGACCGCAACCGCGCGGCCCGAGGACGTGATGAAAATGCCCGCCGTCCTGTTGGCCGCGCAGTCCATGCTTTCGATCATGGAGGACGCCAATTGGCTGGGACAAGCCGTTCTGCAGTGGATGGGCCGTAGCGCGACCGGATGGAACATCGACGGTGAGATCGGCGACCTTGCGTCTGACTCGCTCGGCGGCGGCCCGGCAATGATCACTTATCAGCGCTACGATGTTGCGCTGCAATCTGACTGGCTCAGAGAAACTTTGGGCATGAGCTTCAGTGAGAAGGAATGCGCCGCGCTGTATGCGATGGATGATCCTCACAACGTCGGGATGCTGACCAGCCTGGGCCGCACGGCGGCCGCCAGACAGGTCGATCCCTCCCACCTTCCCACCGCCTTCGACATCTAGTCGTGGCTAGGCCCGCACCGCGCTTCGATAACGCCGGGCGAAGTCCTCGGCCGGCACCGGCCACTGTTCGCCGCCGTCGCCCCGGACCACCCAGTCGCCGTCGGAGGCGGTGACCGGTCCTTCGAGGGTCTCGACGGTTTCGCCGGCCCGGGCAGGGCGGGCCGTGACGGTGCCCAGGCGCCGCCACCGTTGCCCGGAGACGTGCTCGTGGCGGCTGCGGAAGATGTCATCGCGCACCGACCATGCAGTACCGCCGTCCTCGTCGGACACCGACCAATCACCGGCGGCGCCGTGCATCCGATGTCCGGAGGAAGTGGTCCAGGTCCACGGCTGGTCACGCTGCTCGGCTAGTACCGTACCCGTACGGACAAATGATTGCCATAAATCGGAATCCGCTGCCCCAGAAGATGTTTTGACCACGGGACGGGACCGGTAGCCGAGTTCGCGAAGCTTGATCAGTGTGGTGGCGAGGCTCGTCAGGGCCTTGCTGAGGCGTTGCGGATCGCCTTCGATCGTCGGCCAGTCGACCAGGTTGTCGTGGATTTTCCGAGCGTCGTCGCGCGGGACCCCGAAAGTCCAGCCCGCTTTGCGGTAATAGCGGCACCAGTCCTCGTGCTCGGCGCGTGCCATCGCCATCGCGCGGTCCCGGTCGAAGCCCAATACCCGGAGTTGCTCGAGAGGGTCCACGCCGCGCATCGGTGGCAGCGATGTAGCCGGACTGCCCCAGGTGTTCCAGGTATGGTCGCCGATCCTCTCGACCATCCACAGTGCGTTTGCGACCTGTCGACGGTTAGAGCCGCGGTAGAACTCGTCGAGATCTGCCCACGGCAGCGTGGCTATGGTGTGATGTCCCGCTTCGGCCGCGTACCGATCATGGATCAGTCTCGCCGCGCGTTCCCAGGCATCCTGGGCCTGACCGCCGGGCAGGTCCATGCTCAGCCGGTAGGTCTGCAGCTTCCCGACGAGTGCGACACGGTCTTCGGTCGCCGAGGCATCGGCATCCCATGCATAGATCGCCGTCCGCGGAAAGCGCGCCGCCAGCCGTGTGCCCATGCTGACGTCCACGCCGGGATACCCTTCGACGAGGACCGCGGCCGCCGATGCGCCCGTGGTGTCACCGTCCGCGATCAAGGTCGTCAACGTGGGCACCGTGGGCTTGGCTTCGATCGCTTCGACCGCGCGGGGGTCGGCTGACATGTTCATTTGACCGCAGCGATATTCGTGGTCCTGCTTGTACTCCCAGGAATCTTCGGCGATCAGCACCAGCCTGGGCGGCTCCGGAACTTCGGGAGCAGCGTAATACTCGTGCTCAAGCCGACGTTGCGACATCTCCGCGCATATCGCGAGGGTGAGTTGCGACGTTCCGCACACCAGGATGCGGGTTACCGCCGCGTCCGCGGTGATGCGGTCGATCAGGCGCCGCGCGGTCACTTCATATTTTCCGACGGCGTCTGCTGCCCAACGAGTTTCGGAACCACCGAAATGTTGGGCGCGCCAGGCCCCGGCTTGCCAGGGGTCGTCGATGCGCACGATCAGCGGAAGCCGTTGCCGCTTGCCGATTTCTTTGAGTCGTTCGGTGATCACCGCCAGCCGCTCAAGGTTGGTGGATGGATCCGGCGAGAGGAGGTACAGACGTTCCAGCTTTCCCCAGACCGACAGTGAGGTGAGTGCCGTCGCCTCGTTGAAGTCCACCGTCACGATACGTGCACCCTGCAGCCGCGCCCGATGAACGCACGGCTGATCCGGAGTTCCGGTGATCACCACCAAAGTGCTTCTGCGGTGCAAGGTTTGGATAATCGCAGTGAGCATCGGTTCGTTTTTTTTTAATGATCCGGCGACCACCGAGACCGACCGGGCGAAGAACACCCGCAGCCGATCA
>JAGQTR010000267.1 GCA_020438915.1 Mycobacterium sp. | reverse complement strand
CAGCTCACCGAGGAGGAGATCGTCGCAACATGCAACCTGCTGCTGATCGCCGGGCATGAGACGACGGTCAATCTGATCGCCAACGCGATCCTGGCGTTGCTGCGCGACCGCTCCCAGTGGGCGGGGCTGGCCGCCGACCCGTCGAGGGTCGGCGCGGTCGTCGAGGAGACGCTGCGCTATGACCCACCGGTACAGCTCATCGGACGGGTCGCGGGTGCGGACATGACGATCGGCAACGTCTCGATCCCCAAGGGCGACAACATGATCGCCCTTCTCGCTGCTGCGCATCGGGACCCGGCGGCCTTCGATCGGCCGGACCGATTCGACTCCGACCGCCCCACGATCCGCCACCTCGGTTTCGGCAAGGGACCGCATTTCTGTATCGGGGCCCCGCTGGCCCGACTGGAAGCCCACGTCGCGCTCAGCGCGATCACGGCGCGGTTCCCGGACGCAGCGTTGGCCGGCGAGCCGCAATACAAGCAGAATGTCACCTTGCGGGGTATGTCACTACTGCCTATCTCGTTGTGAGAGAGGTTATTTCACAATCTCGGTGATAACCGCGCGGGCGGCGCGCTCACCGGCCTCCACGGCGCCTTCCATGTAGGCACTCCAGAACGTGGCGGTATCGGTCGAGGCCCAGTGGATCGCGCCGATCGGCGTCGACAGCGCGGTGCCGTAGTTGGTCCACACCAGCGGACCCATGTTGGCGTTGTAGCACCCTCGGGTCCACTGCCGTTCCGCCCACTCGCCGTCGACGTAGAACTCCGGATGAGCGGCCCGGTCGCCGAAATGGCGTACCAGTTCGGCGGTCATTGCCGCGCGCCGGTCTTGCTGAGGCATGCGTCCGTAGGTTCGGGCCTGCTCGCCCTCCAGGAACAGCAGGATCACCCCGTGGTCGTCACCGGGCAGGCAGGTGTCGTTGGACATTCTGGCGGGCCCGGCGTCGGAGATCAGCTGGCCGTTGAGTCCGTCTGCGCGCCAGAATGGTTCGTCGTAGACGAAGAACGCCTTCATCGATGATGCGTTGGGCACCCGCTGGGTGAGTTGATCTCGGACTGCGGGTAGCGGTGGGTCGTACATGATTCGACCGGCGAGGGTCGGTGAGATCGCGACGATGACGCGTTGGCCGTGGGCCACCAGCCCGCCGCGGCAGTGCACGGTGACATTGTCTGCGGTGTGCTCGATCAGCTGCACCGGGCTGCCGAGCATGATGTGGTCGGCGACCAGAGCCGCGAGCCGTTTCGGAATCTCACCGGTGCCGCCGGCGAACCGGGTGGTCTGAGCGCCGCCCTCGGACTCGGCGAATAGTTCGGCGGTGACACCACAGGTCTGGATGGTGAACAGCAGGTGCAGGAAGGACACCTCCACCGTCGGTACCGCGAGAATCCCGACGGTGCAGATCTCCAGCAGGGTTCGGGCGACCGGGGGCAGCCCCTGGGCGTCGTACCAGGCGCCGGCGGTGATCGCATCCCATTCGGCGGCGTGCGGTGCCAGCCAGGGCGCCTCCGGCGGAACCTCGGCGGCCAGCTCGTCGAGCCGGCGGAGGACACGTTCCAGATCGGCCAGCTCATCGGCAAACTGGGCGTGAAACTCGTTCTCGCGCATCACCCCTGAACCCACCAGGTCATAGGAGGTCTCGCCCTGGTCGTACTGGGGGTAGGTCTGCACTCCGAGTTCGGCGGCCAGCGCGAACATCCGGTGATGGGTGTCGCCGATCCACTGGGCACCCAGCTCGACCGGGAGGCCGGGCAGCACTTCCTCGGTCAGGATGCGGCCGCCGACACGGTCATCGGCTTCCAGGATCAGCGGGGTCAGCCCGGCGCCGAGCAGCGTGCGGGCGGCGATCAGTCCGGAGATGCCGGCGCCGACGACGATGACGTCGGCCTCACGACGTCGTGGAGTTGTCATGATCGACACTGTCTCACGACACGGGCCGGTATACCCACGGTGTCCGCGGCATTCGGCCCGGTTCGAACTCGGCGAGCATGCCCTCGACGGTGTTCGAGGTGTATCCCAGGGAGCCGGCAATCTGACGGAGTGCGTCGGCCGCGCCGATCTCGGCCAGGGTCACCGCGCCGTCGCGCTTGGCCAGCCGCGCCCCATCGGAGTTGAGCACCAGTGGAACATGGGCGTAGGTCGGCTGCCGGTGGCCCAGCAGCCGCGCCAGGTAGGCCTGTCGTGGCGCCGAGGAAAGCAGATCGTCGCCACGCACCACCTGGTCGACTCCGGAGGCAGCGTCGTCGACGACGACGGCAAGGTTGTAGGCGGGCACGCCGTCACCCCGACGGACCACGAAGTCGTCCACCACCCCGGTGTATTCGCCGTGCAGCAGGTCCTGAACGGTCCATTCGGTGGTATCGGTGCGCAACCGCAGGGCGGGGGGACGTTCAGTCTCGCGCCTGCGGAGGTTGCGCTGATTGTCGGTGAGATCGCGGCAGGTTCCCGGGTAGGCACCTTCGGGCGCGTGCGGAGCTCGCGGTGCCGCAGCGATATCCTTTCGTGTGCAATAGCATTCGTAGATCAAGCCATGGCCGGTCAGCTCCTCGACAACATCGTCGTAGCGCTGCGGATGCTCGGTCTGCCGGGCGGCCGGTCCGTCCCAGGACAGACCC